>JAICGL010000268.1 GCA_025923175.1 Acidimicrobiia bacterium | reverse complement strand
GTCTCGGTGGGCTTGTTCCAGTAGCCCGCCATGATGTTCGGCCCCCGGGCACAGACCTCGCCGACCGTGCCGGCCGGCACCGGGGTCCCGTCGGCATCGACGATCTGCACCTCGACACCCACGGCGGGCTGGCCGCAGGAGCGGGCGCGGGGGCTGTCCAGGACCTTTCCCTGGTCGGGGAGCAGGGTCACGATGGGCGAGGTCTCTGTGGCGCCGTAGATGTGGAGGAGCGTCGCCTCCGGGAAGGCCGCCTGCGCCTGGCGGAGCGTCTCGGTGGCGCTGGGAGCGCAGCCGTAGCTGAGGTGTGTGAGGGACGAGACGTCCCGGGGGCGCCGGCGCTGCTCGTCGGCCAGGGCGGCCATCATGGTCGGGACCACGAGGGTGGCCGTTACCCGGTGCGACTCGATGAGGTCGAGCGCAGCGCCGGGGTCGAAGCGCTCCAGGAAGACGTGGCTGCCGGCGTTCCACACGATGGAGAGCACCCCGATGGTGCCGGCGGCATGGAACATCGGCGCTGCCACCAGCCAGCGCGTCTCGGGGGTGAAAGGCCAGCACGCCATGAAGTGGAAGGCGTTGGCCAGCAGGTTGCGATGCGTGAGCATCACGCCCTTCGCCGCCCCGGTCGTGCCGCCGGTGTAGAAGAGCCCGGCGAGATCGTCTTCGGTGATGTCGTCCGGCGGTTCCTCCTCCGCAGCGCCGGCCAGGAGGTCTTCGTACTGGCCGGGCAGGGTGATCACCTGCTTGACCACACCGGCGAACGGTTCGGGGTCGAGATCGGTGAAAATCACCGCCGTGGCCGAGTCGGTGAGCGCGTACGCCAGCTCGGCCTGGGTGTGGCGGACGTTGAGGGGCACGAGCACGTAGCCCGCTCCCGGGACGGTCTGGTAGAGCTCGAGGTAGGCCCTGGAATTGGCCGCGGCCACGGCAACCCGGTCGCCGCGCTGCAGTCCGAGACCGGCCAGGGCGCCGGTGAGACGCCGGCACCGGGCCGACAACTCGCCGTAGGTCAGCGGGCCGGTCCCCACGACAGCGGGACGGTCGCTGCCGACGGAGACGGCACGGCGCAGCGGCGAGAGCAGGTTCATCGCGTCCCTCCAATCGTCGACACGTCGGCCCATGCTTCCCGGCCGATCTCCGCGACCTCGTCAACGGTCATGATGGCGCCGCTCGCCGTCTCGTGGCCCATCCGGTCCTGGAGATGATCGAGGTTGCAGAACAGGTTGGCATCCGAACAGAACTGGTCGACCAGGTGGTCCCAGGCGCTCGTGGTCTCGGGATACCAGAGCACTGCAGACGAACCTGCGAGTGGGACAGGCCCGCCCGCTACCAGGGTGACGACCAGTTCACGATTGCAGCTGGGGCACGTCGTGATGGCGCGGGCATCGATTTCGAGGGCGGCCGGGATGCCGATGGCGTCGAGGGCGCACCAGGTATTGACGCTGCCGCCCCGGTGCTCGATGCGGTGCCGTGTCGGCCTGCGGGTCAGGCCGTGGACCGCCAGGAGATGGCCGTCGGACGCAATCTCGATGCGGCCCCCGGCCTGGAGGTGGGCAACCGCCTCGTCGAGGGTTGCTCTGTCGCCGCCACCCCCCAGTTCGCACACCATCGGCGTGCGTCCCTCCCACAGGGCGTGAAATCCGGCGATGGCGATGCGGCGCACCGTCTCGGCCACCCCGGCACTGAGGCCTTCGACGTCGAACAGGTCCGGCATCATCCCACGAAGAGCGTTATTTTCCACGGCGTGGAACCGAACGGTCCTTACGGACAACTACCTGGGGTGGTGACGCTCGCCGAGCGTCCTCGAGCGAAGGATCCCCCGATGCGCATTCGTCTCGCCGCCATGCTGACCGCCGCCATCGTGCTCCTGCCCGCCGCGACCGCGGGCGCCAACCTGTCGTCGGCGCCTCAGCCGGCCAAGAAGTGCCCGGAGGCGATGAACTTCATCCTCGACCACTGCGACTAGGTAGGAATGACGAGGGGCCGCCCCGAGCGGGACGGCCCCTCGCCGCAACAAACCGTTGGCTGTCGCTCAGTACTCGCAGCCGACGACCTCGTCCCCGGCGGTGACGAAGCAGAGATCGAAGCCGTCGCCGGCCCAGACCTCGTCGAACTCCCTCGGGTCGCCGTGCTCGTGTGCGGGCTCCTCGCCGTGCTCGTGCGCGGCCGCCTCGACGCCGTGCTCATGGCCCGGCGCTTCGCCCACGGGGTGCTCGTGGCCAGGCGGCGGGGTTTCGCCCGGGTGCTCATGGCCAGGAGTTTCGCCACCGGGGTGCTCATGGCCAGGCTCTTCGCCGCGCCCCTCGCATGCTTCGTCGTACGGAATACCTTCATCGTGAGCGGCTCCGCCGGCGTGAGCGTCAGCGCCGCCGTGGCTGTGCCCCGTGTCGGTGGAGATCATCACGTCATCTCCGCTACCGCCGACGAGGTAGTCGCATCCGGGTCCGCCGGCGATGGTGTCGTCGCCGCCGTACCCCACCACCGTGTCGTGCCCTTCGCCGCCGTCGAGATGGTCATGGTCGGAGAAGCCGAGGAGCACGTCGTTTCCGGGGCCGCCGTGGATGTGATTGTGTCCGGGGCCGCCGCAGACGACGTCGTCGCCGGACCCGGCGTCGATGCGGTCGTCCCCGTCCGAGCCGACGATGACGTCATCGCCATCGGTGCCGTCAATGAGCGATGGGCCGTACTGGCCGGACGCGTCGAGCCAGGTGTGGCTGGCCGGTGTGCCGTTGCAGAGCCCGCCGATGGCCTGTGCCGGTCCACCGTTGAGAAATGCCAAACCGAGGACGAAGCCGGTCGTCGTGCTCGCAAGCGCGACGCGGCTCAGCTTTCGCCGGTTCATCTGAGTGTGCCTCCTGTGCGTTGTTGCCTGCAGTGCATGACCCGCCGGTCCCGCAACCGACGGTTGGTCTGCCCGCATCCCCTGGATCCCGTATGCGCCGATTACCCGGCGTCACACCCCAGCTCCGGCGATCCGGACGTTCACTTGGAGGCAAACGAACCCGGCTCACCCATGGCGCCCGACAGCTCGTACCCCGGTCAGCCCCCAGCTGATTGTTGAATTCTACTGAACGCCTGCTGTAGACGCGAGCCCCATCGACCTCACGTCACGATCACTTCTCAGCCTGCGCACATATGCCTGGGCGCGTAAGCGGTTGACGAAATGAGAATGAATCTCAAGACTACGGCCCTTCGCCAACCGACCGCTGCTGTGGGAGGACCTGCTCGTGTCGCTTGATGTCAGCCCCGACCTGTTGACCTCCGCTGAACTGGGCGAGGTCGACGAAGCTTCGTTCGTCGACTGCATCCGGACGTCGCTGCCCTACGCCTGGGAAATGATCGGCCTGCTGGTAGCCGAGCGCGCCGCCGGAGATTCGGACCGGCCGTTCGTCGACAACCAGGTACCGCCTCCCGACGAACAGGCGCGCGGGCAGTTGCTCCGGGCATTGGCCAGCAATGCAATCCGCGGGTCGCTGGAACGCCACTTCGGGGTCACCCTGGCCTTTCAGAACTGCCACCGCGTCGCCGTCTTTGCCGCCGGCGCGGCCGAAACCGAGGCCTACCAGCGGTTCATCTCGCCTCGGGCCCAGTTGCTCAATCAGTCCCCAGTCCTGCGGGACTGCTGACCGCCGTCAGTTAGCTGTCGAGCTGACCCCGGATGGCGCCGTTCGGATAGGCGGTGCTGTGAACGTTGAGGTAGAAGCCGTCCGGGTCATCGACGACCTCCTGGAGGGCGTCGGCCGAACCCTCCGGATGGACGCAGAACTCAACCTGATTTCGCGACCCGGCCAACTTCTCGTCGTTGAGGAGTTCGATGTGGTGCGGGCCAGTCTCGCCCGCCGGAGCCCGGTGGACATGGAGGCCAGTCACATCGCCCGCCAGGCCGTCCCAGTGCGCTGTCAGACACACGAGTTCCATCTCCGGATCCAGGCGCAGGGTCGCCCGGGCGCGGCCCCCCGGATCGCCTCCTCCTGGTACCTGCGCTCCGGACAGCGGGAATGAGACCGCTCCCTGGCGATGCGGCCGATCCGACCGGGGCTCCCCGGGTGACCCGGCCGGCGGTGGGCTCGGCTCGTGTCCGCCACCGCCATGTCCACCGCCCCCATGGGCCTGCGCGCCCGCACCCATCGAAGTCCACGCCACCAAGACGGCGCCCATCACCACAGTCCGTCGCATTCCCACGCTCCCTCGTTGGCACCCCTTGCCCAGTCCGTAAACAAAGTCGCAACCAACAAGCGAGAAGTTCCGAGCGTCGATCGCGTGGGGCTCCTCGACGTTTCGGTGGAGACGATGGGATTTGAACCCACGACCCTCGGCTTGCAAAGCCGATGCTCTGCCAACTGAGCTACGTCCCCGATTGACGGGCCTGATGCTAACCGGTCGAACGGTGTTGGCTCGGTCTGGTCGAAGCGTATTTCTACGGCATATCCGTATTTCTTACGGACTTTGCGGAGTCACACAGCGGGAATATCCACGAGACATATGTTCTGACGTGCAGAAACGTCGGTCATTGTGCGCTCGTTGGGCCAATTTCCTCTGAAAAGAGTTCGTTACAGATCTCAGTATTAGGTACAATAAGGCACAAGCTGGGGAGCTGGGGGGACAACATGCACTCGAAGAAGCTGGGGCGCGCCGCGGCTGCGGCCGGCCTCATGGCGCTGCTGTTGCCGAGCGCTGCCTTCGCCTCATGGTGGGACGGCGGCTACGACGGCGGATACAACAGCGGATACGACGGGCGGCGCGGAGATTCGACGCCGCCGAGAGACGAAGAGCCAGGGTCGGACAGGGCGCCGGACTACGAGACGCCGGGGGAAACACCTCCGCCGGACGATGCCCCGCCGCCGCAAGAGTGCGGGCCATCGGGGTGCACTCGATACACCCCACCGGCGGACGACAGCCCTCCGTCGCAATGCGAGCGGCAGGGTTGCGAGCGCAACACCCCGCCGCCGCAGCAGTGCGAGCCTGATTGCGGCGCACCTCCGCCGCAGCAGTGCGAGCCTGATTGCGGCGCACCTCCGTCGCACCAGTGCGGGCAACCCGACTGCGACGCGCCGCCGGCGTCATCCGAATGCGGGCCATCGGGGTGCACCCGATACACCCCGCCTGCGGACGACAATCCTCCGGCGCAGTGCGGGCAGCAGGGCTGCGAGCGCTACACGCCGCCGCCGCAGCAGTGCGAGCCTGATTGTGGCGCACCTCCGCCGCAGCAGTGCGGCCAGCCCGACTGCAGTGCGCCTCCGCCGCCGCCGTGCGGGGAGCCGGCATGCGCTCAGGGGCCGCCGCCGCCTCCTCCGCCGCCGCCGCCGCCGCCGCCGGCGTTCTACGAGCCGATCTACGGCTGCGAGAACAGCACGTTGTCCGACGTGCAGTTCGCGCTGCACAAAAAGACGTCGCCGCCGCCGGGCACGCCCGTTCGCCCGGGTGACGAGATCCTCGTCGACGTCACGTGGGACTGGTGGAACTTCATCGGGCCCGACCTCCACAAGGCCATCGACTGCGTCTACATCAACGGCCTCTTCGTGCCGGAGCTGAGCGGCGGGGAGCGGCCTACGCCCAACGACGGCCACTTCGGCTTCCACTACTTCGTGCCGCTCGACGTGCCGCCGGGCTCGGAGATCTGCGACCAGGGCTTCGTCTCCGGTCCGCAAGGCTGGGAGGAGTACGGACGGGCGGTGAGCAACGTCGTCTGCTTCCCGGTCGTCGCGCCGCCGCCTCCGCCGCCGCCGCCGCCGGCTCCGTCGACATGCTGCACGCCGCCGGCCGAAGAGGAGACGCCGCCTCCGCCGCCCGACGTGTATGTCGACACGGAGTCGGATCGCCTCTCGCAGGAGGAGATACCGCCTGCGGTCCTGCCCGAGGCGCACGACGTCCTGCCCCGGACGGGCAGCGGCTCGGGCACCGCCCAGCTGGCAGCAGCAGGCCTGGCGATGGCCACACTGATCCGCCGGGGAACACGCCGGCGTTGAGCGCCGACCGCCGGGGATCTCGGTCCCCGGCGGTACGGCCGCCACCGGGCGGGATTGTCAGCCCCCGCCTCGCAGGAGACTCCGGTCGAGGTCGTCGAGCAGCGCGCCGACGTCCTCGTAGACAGCCACCGCACCCGCCGCTTCGAGCTCGCCGCGGCTGATCCCACCGCTGGTGACCGCCACGCACGGCAGGCCGGCGCGGGCGGCGGCCTTGACATCCCACACGGTGTCGCCCACGACCACTGTCTTCTCAGGG
>JAICGL010000267.1 GCA_025923175.1 Acidimicrobiia bacterium | reverse complement strand
GGGGCGCCTCTTCTCCCTTGACCGGATCGTGGCGGATGACCTGGCCGGCGGAGACCGTGTCGCTGTACTCGTCCTGGCGGGTCACCTTGAAGCGCTTGGCGGTGAGCGCCTTGACCGCTTCGTCATAGCTCTTGCCGACCACGTTGGGGACCTCGACCGGCGCCGGCCCGTCGGAGATGACGAGGTGTATCTCGCTCCCCGGCGCGGCCTGTTCCGCCGACGGATCCTGCGCGACGACACGCCCGACGGGGATGTTCTCGTCGGTCCGGCGTTCGGCGCTCACTGCGAATCCGGCGGCATCGAGGAGGGCTCGGGCTTCGGCTTCGGTCTCGCCGCTCACCTTGGGGAGGCTGACCGGCGGCGGCCCGGCCGACAATTCCAGCGTGACCGCACGGTGGGCGCCGAGGAGCGTGCCCGGCGCCGGGCTCTGGCCCACGACCGTGCCGGTCGGGTCGTCGGCCGCAACCGACCGGGTCCGCACAGCGACGCGAGCCTGCTTGGCGGCCTCCCGGGCGTCCTTCTCCGTCGAGCCGACGAGATTCGGGACCCGGACCCGCGGCCCGCTGGCGGAGGCGGCCGCGAAGACCGCTGTTCCGGCGGCGAACAGCAGTACGACGAGCACCACGATCGGGACGACCCGTTGCGGCCGCCAGCCCGCTTGCCGCCGCTTCGCCGCCGGCGGCTCTTCCGGTCGGGTCTGGGCCGGTCGGGGCTGGGACACCGGACCGTAGACAGGGATCGCCACCAGAGGCTGGTCCGGCACTGTCGGCTGGCTGCCGGGAATGGCTGACGGAGCAGGCGGTGGAGACGGAGGCGCCGGCCGGATCTCGGTCGGGTGGGGATCGAAGTCGATGACCCCGGGGCCCGGGAGGGGAATCGGATCTGGGGCCGCCAGCTCCGAGGCGGCGTCAGCGAGCGCGAAGGCGAAGGCCCGGGCGTCCGGGTAGCGGTCGTCGGGGTCGGCCCGGCCGGCCCGCTCCAGGACCGGGGCGAGGGCACCGAGTTCGGGTGGCGCCTCGAGGTGGCGCTCGACTCGGTTCAGGAGGGTCGTGAGCGAGGTGTCGGCGGCGAAGGGCACGGACCCGGTCACGGCCTCGACCAGGACGAGGGCCAGCGAGTAGACGTCGGAGCGGGCGTCGACCACACCACGGACCTGCTCGGGGGCGGCGTAGCGGGCGGTGCCGAGCACCGCGCCGGCGGGCTCCGTCCAGCTGGCCTCGGCCAGCGCCCGGGCCAGGCCGAAGTCGGCCACCCGGGCGGTGCCGTGCTCGTCGAAGAGGAGGTTGGCAGGCTTCACGTCCCGGTGGACCAGCCCCCGGGCGTGGGCATAGTCGAGCCCGGCGGCGACCTGGCGGCCGAGGGCGGCGGCCTGGGCCGGGGTCAGCCGGTCGCCCCGGTCGAGGAGGCTCCGGAGGCTCCCGCCCTCGAGGAGCTCGAGCACCATGAACGGTGTCTCGTCTTCGCCCCAGTCGTAGACGGCGACGACATTGGGGTGGTGCAGCGACGCCGCCATCTGCGCCTCGGCGCCGAAGCGACGGAGGAAACCGGCGTCGTCGGCGAGGGCGGCGTGGAGGACCTTCACGGCCACCTTCCGCTGGAGCCGCACGTCCCAGGCCGCGTAGACGCGCCCGCTCGCCCCCGTCCCCAGGGGGGTAACGAGGCGGTACCGGCCGGCCAGGACACGGCCGGTCAGGTCGGCCACGCCGCTCGTCCGCATCGCAGCTAACTTACCGGCACTTCGTCGTGCGTCGGGGGAGGGCAGCGCGTGGCGCAGCAGGTCGTCGCTTTCCTGGAGCAGCTTTTCGAGACCGGATTCACCTGGGACGAGGCCGAGCTGGCCGACCTCTCCGGCCGCCTCGAGGCGCTCGACGGCTCGCCGGTGGCGGAGCTGGCCCACGGCTTCGCCGGCGTGCGGCTGCGGCTTCAGATGGGCGACGTGGCCGAACCGCTGCGGCGGGAGGTCGAAGCGGTGATCTACCCGCGACTGTGGAAGGTGCTGGAAGCCGTCCGGGCCGGTCTTCCGGAGGGCGAGCAGCGGGCGCGCGTGCACGTCCTCAACCGGCGGCTGGCCCGCCTCCTTGCCAGCGAAGCCGAGGTCATCTGAGCTGGCGCTACCTTCGATGGGATGGATCGCCAGTGGACGGTGGCCGGCGCGGCGGCGCTGCTGTCCCTGGAGAACGTGGCCGTCATCTGCGGGCTGCTCTTCCGGGCGCATACCTCCGTGCTGCTCCTCGGCGTGCTGCTGCTGAAGTTCCCGCTCTGCCGGGAGCTGCTGCGGCTGCGCGTCGGGGCGGCTGCGATTCTCATCCTGTGGGAGAGCGTGACCATGCTGGTGGCGCTGGTGAACCTCTCGCTGGCCGCACCGGCCCAGATCGCCCTGTTCGTCTCGGCCAGCACCGCGTCGACGCTGATCGCTCTCTCCCTCCCGCTGTTTGCCCCCCAGGGCACCGACTAGGAGGACACTGAAAAAATGCTCATCGCGCTTCGACCCGCGGCGGTTTTTTCAGTGCCCTCCTGAGGTCTTGTACTGATGGCGACACCGATCCGACCACTCCCCGCCGGCACCCGGCACCGGCGGCTGCCGAACATCCGGACGATCCTCGTGGCGCTCGGCGTCCTGGCCGCGATCAACCTGCTGATCTTCGCCACCCACACCGGCGGGAAGGGCCAGGACAACCTCGGCTCGCCGCTGCCGCCCGAGATCGAATACCTCGTGCCCGTCCCCGGCGCGGTCATCCGCCCCCAGGAGGACGTGGGCGCCGACCTCAAGGACACCTACACCGGGGCGCTGTTCATCGACGACGTCCGCATCCCCCAGGACGAGACGAAGTTCACCCCCGGCCTCGGTCAGGTGAGCTTCCGCCCCGGCCCCGACAAGGAGATCAAGTCGCTCGCCCCGGGCCACCACTACGCCACGCTTTACTTCTGGCCCCAGGACAAGGGCGACGAGGACGCCGCCCGCGCCGCCGGCGTGGTGAAGTCCTACACCTGGCAGTTCACCGCCGGCTGAGCGGCCCGACGTTAGGCTCCGCCGGTGTCGGAGCGGCTCCGGAAAGGCGCGCTCGTCGCGGCGGCGATCGCCGCCGCTGTCGCCACCGTGGTGTTTCTCACCGCCGTCGCCCGACACACCCGGTACGGCAGTTCCGACAACGCCAATGCCGTCCTCGCCGGGCAGGCGATGCTGCACGGCAATCCCCTGCTCGCCGACTGGAAGCTTCCCCACAACAGCTACTGGCTCCTCGACCTCCCCGTCTTCGGACTGGCCAGCGTCATCTTCGGGATGGGCGACGTCGCGCTGGCCGCCGTCCCGGCAACCATCGACACCTTGGCCATCATCCTCGGGTCGATGGTGGCGGTCATCGGGCTCCGGAACCGCCGGACGTGGTGGGTCGCGCCGGCTGTCCTCCTGATCCTGCTGGGCCTGCCTCACAACTATCTCGTGCTCTTCATCCTTCAAGGGCCGCACCACGTGGCCACCGCCGTGGCCTGCCTCGGGGCGTTCGCCCTCCTCGCCCGGGCCGGCATCGGTGGCGTCAGATGGCTGGTGGCCGTTGGCCTTCTGGCTGTGGCCGCCCATTCGGACCCGGAAGCGATCGCCGTCGGGATCGTCCCGGTGGCCGCCGCCGGGGCCCTTGACGCGCTGCGGTCCCGGCGGATCGCCGCCGCCGCCGGCCCGCTGGCAGCCGCCGTGGCGGCGCTCGGTGGCTCGTTCGTGCTCTCCGCCGTGCTCCACGCGGCCGGGGGCTACCAGGCGCTCCCCGACCCGCCGCTCATCGGCGCCTGGCGGGAAAACCTCGGCGCCGTACCGCGCATCCTGCGCGGGCTGCTCGGCCCCGCACGCGAAGGCCACCTGTCGGGTGGCGCGCTGGCTGCCCGCACCGTCGGGGCGGCGCTCTTCGCCATTGCGATCGTCGCCTCCATGCTGCGATCGGCCGCCGGGCTCATCCGGCCACCGTCGATGGGCGGCGCCGGCACTGGAGCCGAGGCCGAGCCCGGCGTCGGGCAAAGGCGCGACGACTCGCCGAGCGCCGACTGGCTCGACGATGCGCTCCTCCTCGGCTTCGCCGGCGGCCTCGCGGTGTTCGCGGTGCTGAGCGACCCCGCCCTGCAGACCTTCAACGCCCGCTACCTGCTGCCGTCCCTCGTCTTCGGCGGCGTCCTGACCGCCCGGCGCGCCGTCGAGGCGACGGCCCAACTGCCCGGCCCGGCCGTGGCAGCCGGCGCGCTCGCCCTGGCCATCGCCTACCTGCCGACTCCACTGGAGGTTGCGCGGACGCCAGCGCCGGAGAACCCGACGGTGGCCGTGGCCCGTTGGCTCGACGGCCAGGGCTTCCGCCAGGGTTTCGGTCAGTACTGGGTGGCGGGGCTCACCACCGTGAGCGGAGGAGGGTCCGTGGCGATCCGTCCGGTCAAGGCGGTCGACGGCACCCTCCGGGCCAACGAGCATTTCGCTTCAGAGCGCTGGTTCCGGGCCGACCGGCCGTTCCGCTTCGTCGTCCTCGACACCGCCCAACCAGACGGAGTTGACGAGGCGGTGGCAGCAGCGACGTTCGGCGTCCCCGCGGAGGCGCACGACATCGGGCGGTACCGGGTGTTGATCTGGGATCGGGACCTCACCGTGGCATACGAACCCTGACCGGCTTCAGGCCTCCGGCGGCGTCCCCGAGGCGAGTATCTCCTCGAGGGCGGCCTCGTCGATGACGGGCACGCCCAGCGACTCGGCCTTGGCCAGCTTCGAGCCGGCGTTGACCCCGGCCACCACGTAGGACGTCTTCTTGGAAACGCTGCCTGCGACCTTGGCGCCGAGGGCTTCGAGGGCGGCGCCGGCCTCCTCCCGGGTGCGGTTGGCCAGACCTCCGGTGAGGACGAAGGTCAGCCCGCCCAACGGCAGGGTCTCGCCGCCGGCGCCGGCCGCCGGCGGGGGCGGGCCCTCCAGGTTGACGCCGGCCGCCCGCAGCTTCTCGATGACGGTGCGGTTCCGGTCCTCGGAGAAGAACGCCGCAATGCTCTCGGCGATGATCGGGCCGATTCCCTCGACCTCCACGAGGTCATCGGCGGAGGCGGTCTCGATGCGGTCCATGTGGCCGAGCTCGGCGGCGATGGCGATGGCCGCCGTCGGGCCGACATGGCGGATGCCCAGCCCGACGAGAAGCTTGGCCAGCGGCCGCTTCTTCGATCCCTCGATGGCGTCGAACAGGTTGCTGGCCGACTTCTCGGCCAGCCGCTCGAGGCCAATCAGGGTCTCGAGCGACAGGGAGTAGAGGTCTGCGACGTCGCGCACGAGGTCCCGTTCGGTGAGCTGAACGCAGATCTTCTCCCCCATCCCCTCGATGTCCATCGCACCGCGGGAGGCGAAGTGGAAGATCCGCTGCACCCGCTGCGCCGGGCACTCGAGGTTGACGCAGTACCGGTCGGCCTCCCCTTCGAGCCGCACGAGCTCGTGGCCGCACACCGGGCAGTCCTTGGGGAATTTCCACGGTTTCGCTCCGGCCGGCCGAAGCGACGCGACGGGGGCCACCACCTCCGGGATCACGTCGCCGGCCTTGCGGACGACGACGGTGTCGCCCTCCCGGACGTCTTTGCGGGCCACCTCGTCCTCGTTGTGAAGGGTGGCCCGGGCGACGGTCGAGCCGCCCACGAAGACCGGGGTCAGGGCGGCGAAGGGGGTGGCGCGGCCTGTCCGCCCGATGCTGACGAAGATGTTCTCGAGGACGGTCGTCTTCTCTTCCGGCGGGAACTTGAAGGCGATGGCCCAGCGGGGTGCCTTGCTGGTGAAGCCCATGCGCCGCCGCTGGTCGAGGTCGTCGACCTTGATGACGGCGCCGTCGATCTCGTAGCCGAGGTCGTGGCGGGCGTCGAGCATGGCGGCGGCGAAGTCGTGCACGCCCGCGAGGCTGTCGAAGCGCTCGATCCGGTCGTTGACCGGAACTCCGGCGCCGGCGAGCCACTGCAGGATGTCCCAGTGGGTGGCGAGCCCCGGGTCAGGGTCGAGGGCGCCGACGCCGTAGCAGAACACGGCCAGGTTGCGGCCGGCGGTGATCTTGGGGTCGAGCTGGCGAAGCGACCCGGCGGCGGCGTTGCGGGGGTTGGCGAAGAGCCGCTTGTCCGCTTCGCCCTGGCGGCGGTTGAGATCGGCGAACGCTTCGAGGGGCATGAAGACCTCGCCCCGCACCTCGACGACATCGGGGGGTGACGTGAGCTTGAGCCGGCGGGGCACCGAGCGGATC
>JAICGL010000266.1 GCA_025923175.1 Acidimicrobiia bacterium | reverse complement strand
GCGTCGTAGACCTTGAAGATCTGCACGGAGCCGGGAGGCGCGGCGTCGAGGCACAGGCCGCAGAGCACGCACTCGTCGAGGTTGTCGAACACGATTTCGAGGGTGCCGCCGTCGGCCTGGTCGAAGATGTCAACCGGGCAGACCTCGGTGAGCTTGGCGGCGACGGCGGTGTCGGCGGCGCAGGCGTTGTCGACTTCGACGCCGATGAAGATGGCCTCAGCTTTCATGCCAGCCTCGCCCTCACCAGCTCGGGGATCTGGGAAATCTCTTCGGCCACGGTGATGCCCGCCTCCCGCAGGCGTTCGATCTTTTCGGCGGCGGTGTCGGCCTTGCCCTCGACGATGGTGCCGGCGTGGCCGAAGCTCATGCCCGGCATCTCGTCCATGAACTTGCCGGCCATGAAAGCGACGATGGGCAGCCGGGAGTCGTTCTCCCGCACCCAGGCGGCCAGCTGGGCCTCCATGCGCCCGCCGGGCTCGGTGTAGATGACGATGGCTTCGGTCTCGGGGTCTGCCTCGAAGAGGGGCATGAGCTCGGCGTAGCTGGAGCCGATGATGGCGTCACCGCCGATGGAGACTGCCGTCGACTGACCGAGACCGGCCGCAGTCAGCGTGGACGACATCTCGGTGGTCATCCCTCCCGAGCGGGAGATGACGCCGACGGGGCCCGGGGTATAGGCCTGGGCCGCGTTCCGGGCCGGGCCGCCGATGCCGCCCATCTTGACCACGTCGGGCACGATCATCCCGAGGCAGTTGGGCCCGATGATGCGGGCTCCGTGCATGCCGGCCAGTTCCACCATCTGGGCCACGTCCCGGCGGGGGATGCGCTCGGTGACGACCACCACGAGTTTGACGCCGTTCTCGATGGCCTCGAAGACGGCGTCCTTGCAGAAGGCGGGCGGGACGGTGACCACGGAACCGTCGATGGGCCCGCCGTGGTGCTCGACGCACTGGGCCACGGTGTCGAAGACGGGCACGCCGTGGACGTCGCGGCCCCGGCGCCCGGGCGTGACCCCGCCCACGATCTTGGCGCCCTTGCCGTAGTCGAGACACTCCCGGGTCAGGTTGACGGCTTCCCGGCCGGTGATCCCCTGGACGATGAAGGTGGTGTCGGCGTTGACCAGAATCGACATGTCAGTGCTCCGGCCGGTGACGTTGGCGAGTCTCAGGGCGAGTCAGGGGCGTCGCTGCCAAGGATCGACGACGAGGAGTAGTGGGCCCTACGGCGAGGAGGAGGACGCAGGCAGCGGCGCCCCTGGCCGGCCTGAGGCCGCCGAACGTTGCCGGTCGGTGCACTAGCCCCGGCCGATCTTCTCGACGGCACGCCGGGCCGCCTCGTGCATGGAGACGCTCCGGTCGGCGTACTCCACGCCGTAGCGCTCGAGGATCTTGAAGCCCTCTTCCTCCCAGGCTCCGGGGATGCGGAAGATGGCGATCTTCTCGGCAGGGTCGAAGCCGAGGTCGAGACAGGCCTTGATGACGCCGCGGGCGACGATGTCGACCCTGGTGTTGGAGACGATCGACATCATCACCGCGATCTTGTCCACGCCGGGCTTCTGGAGGACCAGCTTGGCCAGTCCGGCGGCCTTCTTCACCGACGGGTTGCCGCCGATCTCGCAGTAGTTGGCCGGGCGGCCGCCGTGCGCCCGGACGGCGTCGAAGAGCGTCAGCGACCCGCCGCCGGCACCGATGACCAGGCCGAGGTTGCCGTCGAACTCGGTGACGTTGCCGGCCACTCCACGGTGGTCCATGGCGTCGACCTCCTCGCCCGCCAGCTCGAAGGGTGTCGCCTCCCGCGCCTGGCGGGTCTCCTCGTCGCCCACGCCCAGCTCGTCCAACAAGGCCTTCTGCCGGGGACGGGCTTCGTTCTCCATGTCCATATGGGCGTCGAGCGCCACGAAGGTCCCGTCCTCCAGCTCCCCGAGCGGGTTGATCTCGGCCAGGGTCATGTCGTGGTCGACGAACACCGAGGCCAGGCGGGTGAGGATGGGCACCAGCCGGTTGAGCTGCGACCCCGTCACGCCGACGGAGGCGACGACCTCCTTGGCTTGGAAGTCGCTGAAGGGCAGGAGGTTCGAGAAGTGGCGCCGCCCCACGTGGTCGGGGTGCTCTTCCGCCACCTGCTCGATGTCGATGCCGCCCATGTCGGAGAACAGCATCACCGGCTGCTTGCGCAGCCCGTCCCAGACCACGCCGGCGTAGTACTCCTTGGCCACCGACGCCCGGGTGTCGACGAGGACGCCGCGCGGCATGTGGCCTTTGATCTCCAGGGCCAGCACGTTCCGGGCGTGTTCCTCGGCCTCCTCCGGGCTGTCGGCGAACTGCACCCCGCCCGCCTTCATCCGCCCGCCGGAGAGGACCTGCGACTTGATCACCACCGGGCCACCGATGTCGCTGGCGATGGCCCGCGCCTGCTCTGGCGTGGTGGCGAAACCGAACTTGGTGGTCGGGATCCCGGCCCGCTTCACAATCTGGCGGGACTCGTACTCGAAGAACCTCATGCCGTGAACCCGTAGGCCTGCGCCAGTTCCGGGTCCTTCTTGGCCAGCAGCTCGGCCAGGTGGACCATGACCTGGCACTGCTTCCAGGTGGCGTCGTCCTGCATCTTGCCGTCGATCATGTGCACGCCCCGCCCGTCGGGAATAGCCTCGATGACCTTCTTGGCGAACCGCACTTCCTCGGGATCGGGCGAGAACACCTTCTTGGCGATGTCGATCTGGGCGGGATGCAGCGACCAGGCCCCCACGCAGCCGAGGAGGAAAGCGGCCCGGAACTGCGTCTCGCAGGCCAGCGTGTCCTTGATGTCGCCGAAGGGGCCGTAGAAGGGGAGGAGGCCGTTGGAGGTGCAGGCGTCGACCATGCGGGCGATCGAGTAGTGCCAGGGGTCCTGCTGGGCGGTCATCCGCGCCGCCCCCTCGTCGGCGTGCGGGTCTTCGATCACCCGGTAGCCGGGATGTCCGCCGCCCACCCGGGTGGTCTTCATGCGCCGGGAGGCGGCCAGGTCGGCGGGGCCGAAGCTCATGCCCTGCATCCGGGGGCTGGCGGCGGCGATCTCCTCGACGTTGGTCACACCCAGAGCGGTCTCGAGGATGGCGTGGACGAGCAGCGGGCGGGTGAGCCCGGCCCGGGCTTCGAGCTGGGCCAGGAGGCGGTCCACGAAGTGGA
Organism: Acidimicrobiia bacterium; assembly: GCA_025923175.1. Taxonomy (GTDB): domain Bacteria; phylum Actinomycetota; class Acidimicrobiia; order IMCC26256; family BP-133; genus BP-133. Next base: position 3,068 of record JAICGL010000266.1, on the reverse strand, counting down.
TGTCCCAGGGTCCCTCCACCTTGGGGATCATGACCACGTCGAGCTTGTGGCCGATCTCGGCCACCACCTGCGTCAGGTCGTCGAGCACCCAGGGCGAGTCGAGGCTGTTGACCCTCGCCCAGAGCTGGGTGTCGCCCAGGTCCATCTCCTTGCCGACCCGGATCAGTCCCTCGCGGGCGGCCACCTTGCGGTCGACGGGGACGGCGTCCTCGAGGTTGCCCAGCAGGATGTCGGTCTTGGCGGCGATCTCGGGCGCCTTGGCCACCATCTTGTCGTTGGAGAAGTCGAGGAAATGGATCATCCGCGACGGCCGGAACTCGATTTCCCGGGCCGGCTCGGGAGCCCCCATGGCCAGGGGCTTGAAGAAATCCCGTGGGTTTCGCACGAGGCCAACGGTATCGACAGCGCTGCGAGGTGCTCCAACCACACATCCGGGGCGTGACGGCCGACACAGAATCCGCCGCCCTGCCCCCGGTGAGGTGGTCACAGCGCGTAGCGTCTCGGTTACGGAGTGCCCCTCTCGGGGGGCGGGCTCAGGGGGTGTCGTGTGGACCGGAAGGGCAGCCAGCACCTGCTCAGCTTCGTCGTGCTCCTCGCCGTCATCGGGGCCACGACACTGTCAGGCCTCCTGCTGGCCCGGACGATGCGGGCCACCGACCGCATCAACGCCAAGACGAAGACCATCGCCCGGACCGGTCAGGGGATCAACAGCGCCACCGACTCGGTCATCCAGCTCAGCCGGACGAACGAGCTGGCTGGGTCGATCCTCGGCTCGACTCAGCCGCTGGCCGGTGACCTCGCCGCCATGGTCGACCAGGCCAAGGCGCTCGACACCAACACCGCCGCCAACAACCCCACCGGGGCGCAGCTGCTGGCCACGGCCAACGGGATGAGCGCCACCGCCGGCGACATCAACGCCTCCACCAAGAAGATCGCCGCCACCTCGGCCGAGGTCGCCGGCACCACCAACGACGTGTCCAAATCCACCGGCGTCCTCAACGCCACGGCCAAGGGCATCCATGTCCACCTGGCCGAGCTCCTCGACACCACCAAGAAGCTCAACGCCGACGTCGTGGAGATCAACAAGCGGGTCGACCTCGGCCTCGCCCTCGACCGGGCGATTCGGATCGACACCGCCAACGTGCTGGCCCAGGTGGTTCTGACCCAGCGCTACGTCGCCTGCATCGACCGCAAGGTGATGGGCACCGGCGCGGACAGCCACTGCTGATGGAAGAGATGGCGATGACTACACCCATCACCCGACCCGTCCGGCCGCTGTTCCCCATGTGGGGCTGGCTCGGAGTGTGGATCGCCGCCGGCTTCGTCGTGCTGATCACGATGGTCGCCTTCCTGCTCGGCATCGTCGGCCACCTCGAGGCGATCGACCACAACCTGGCGGAGGCGTCGCGGGCCGTCGGTGGCGCCGACGGCAACGTGAGGTCGCTGCCGAGCTACATCGCCGACGTCAACACCAAGCTGGGATCGATCGACGGGGCCCTCAAGCCCGTACCCGCCGCCACGAAGGACATCTCCGGGTCGCTCGTCGGCATGCGCGGCAACCTGGAGAAGGTGGACGGGTCCCTCGGGACGACGTCGGGTTCGCTGACGACCACCGCCGGAGCGCTGCAGGCCACGGCCGGCTCGCTGTCTGATACAGCCATGGCCCTAGTCGGCACGTCGACGTCGCTCGTCGACACGTCGTCGGTGCTCAAGTCGTTGGCGGCGTCGCTGGCCGACACGAGCAACGTCCTCCGGTCCGTCGCCGACGTCGGGGCTCAGATCCTGGGCACGCTCAAGCACACGCAATCCAACCCCGACAAGACCGGCACCGAGGACCTCTGGAAGGCGGCCGACGTGGGCCTTCCCATCCGGGCCGAGGCGGAGAAGGACACCGCCCAGATCGTCGGCGGGCTCGCCGATGCGAACAAGCACCTGAAGAGCATCTGCAACCAGGTGCCGCCGCCGGGTACGAACTGCTAGCGGAGACGCCAGTGACGACGACCCGACTTGCCAGGACCGTCCTCGCCATCCTCGGCGTGTGGGGTCTCCTGGCCGGTCTGATGATGATCCGCACCCTGCTCGCAACCAAGCAGATCGACAAGCGGGTGACGGCCATTACCGCGTCGCTGTCGGAGATCGACAAGGACAGCCAGTCGATTCCCCTCATGCAGGAGACCAACCGGCTCACCGGCGAGCTGCTCACCGCCACCCAGCCCCTGCCGGGAACGTTGGAGGCGATGCGGGGCGTCACCGCCGGCCTGGCCGGCAAGGTCGACTCGATCACGGCCGGGGTGACCGCGATCGAGCAGAACTCCAAGGAGATCGAGGGGAAGGTCGTTTACGCCCGCGACACCGCGTCCGAGATCAACGGGTCGGTCAAGGGCATCGGCCAGAGCCTGGCCGCCATCCTGGCCACGCTCCGGACGACGCAGGCCGCCGCGGCGGAGATCAACGTCTCGACCCGGGGTATCAACACCGCCGTCGTCGACCTGCTCCCCGTCACCAAGGAGATCGACGCCGGTATCGGACAGGCCAATCAGGGGATCATCGAGGCACTGGAGCACGTCGAGGTCATCCGGGCCGATATCGCCAACATCCTGGCCGGCTTGCCCGACGTGCAGAAGCACACCCGGTCGATCGACTGCGACTCCGGCTTCAGCACCCTCTTCGGGCTGCTCGGCCCGGGCGAGGCCTGTACTTCGTAACCGACCGCTGACATTTGAGTTATTCCGCCACCACTTCTTTCGCCTTGAAATGTGACCTCCAATGAGGTCATAGTTTCAGCAGTTATTTCGTTCAAGCAGTGGTGTGGTTGTCTCCTAACGAAGCTTTCGTGACAGGAGAAGCGGGCGGTGAGCAGGGCGGAGATGGTGCCTGTTGAGGCGCCTCATGAAATCGATCTCACGGATCCGACCCCGCCCGTCGCGCCGCGGGGTTGGGGCGAGACGCCGATCATCGTCGTGGGCATCGTCGACGAGCATGAGATGTTCGCCCTCGGCATCAGGACCTGCCTGGCGGAAAGCGCCCTGGTGCAGGTGGCGCACGTCGTCGACGAGGACGTCGACGTT
>JAICGL010000265.1 GCA_025923175.1 Acidimicrobiia bacterium | reverse complement strand
GGTAGTGGGAGGACAACGGACGTCCGGACTCTTGCGTGCGCGCTACCCCGCAGAGCGCTCACTTGGTGCCAGCGCCAGGGGACTGCAAGGAGGCCGTGGTGTCCTATCCCTTTCGCATTCGCCGTACGCCGTCGCGCCCGTTGCGTCACTCACGCGGAGCGCTCCTCGTCATCGTCGCGCTCGTTGGCAGCTTCGCCGGTCTGGCGACGGTCAGCCCGGCCAACGCCACGCTGGATGGCGGAAGCCCGTTCGACGCCTCGCACGGGGTGTTGGACCGCAATGCCGGCCCCGCCCACCCGGACCTGCCCGATGGCAGCGGTGACGACTCCTACAAGGGCGGCGCCAAGGAAGCCGACCTCTGCCCCGCGGTCGAGGATGGTTCGATCCAGAACAAGGGCGAGCTCCTCGACATCTACATCGCCACCGAAAGAGGGGACGCCGACACGTTCCTGTACCTGGCTTTCAATCGCCTCGAGACCGCCAGCCGGAACGGGACGGTCGCCATCGACTTCGAGCTGAACCAGACCACAGCCCTCGCCTGCAACGGGGTCAACCCGGTCCGGACGGTCGGCGACAAGCTCATCACCTACGAATTCCGTGGCAGTGAAGCAGCCCCCCTCATCCTCATCTCGGTGTGGACGTGGGACCGTGACGATTGGGTCGGCCCCACCCTCCTGATCGGCGACACGGCCGAGGGTTCGATCAACGAGGCGCGCACCTTCGGTGAGATGGTTATCAACCTGGAGGCGGCCGGCATCTTCAGGGAGGGCCGGTGCGACAACTTCGCCTCCGTCTTCATGAAGGGCCGGTCCTCGTCGGCAGAAGCCCAGAGCTCCGACCTCAAGGACTTCATCGCTCCGGTCCCGCAGCACGTGCGCTGCGCCGGATCGGCACCCCGGCCCGTGACATGGCCCTGCTCGCCTTCGGGCTGGCCGGTCTCGGTCTCGGTCTGCGGCGCCTGAGCCGCCAGCCGAAGAACACCGCCTAACCCGCGCAGAACCGATCGGCGCGGAAGCCAACCGGCGCGAAACGCGGCATTCCGGATCGGGCGGCGTATCTCCCCGCCGTACCGTGGCGCTTACCAAGGTGATGAACGAACACGACGACCTCATCTCCCGGCTGCGCGCCTTCGGCCGCCGACCGGTCGACCCCGACCTCGCCGCCCGGCACCTGTCCGCCATGGCGGCGCCGACGCCAGCCGACGCGCCCCGGCGTCATCACCGGTTGCGGGTCGTGGCCGCCTTCGCCGTCGGCCTGTTGGCCGGGACGACCGGGCTGGCCACGGCCGGCGCCCTGCCCAACGGCGTCCAGGAGATCGCCCACACCACGCTGGGGTCGGTGGGGGTGAACGTCCCGCACGGCAACAGGTACCAGGGACCGGAGTGCGGCGGGACGGTGAAGAACCACGGCCAGTACGTCCGATCCCAGCCGAAGGGGAACCGGGCCGCGGCTGCTGCCTCGCGCTGTGGGAAGCCCCTGGGGGCCGGCGCGGACGACGGGAACGGTGGGGCGCCGGAGAAGGCCGGCGGCTGCCAGGGTCCGCCGCCGTGGGCGGGCAAGGGCAAGCCCGACAAGGCGGCCAAGGACGCCCGCAAGCAGGCGTGCGGCGATCACGACGACGAGGCCGAAAGCGACCAGAAGACCGGCGAGGGTCAGACAGCGCCGACGCCGGCGCCCGAGGCTGTGCGGGGCGCCGACCCGGCGCCGGAGACGACCTCGCCCCGCGCAACGACGCCGCCGGTGACCGTGGAGCCGACGCCCACCACGACGACGACCGACACGACATCGACCACCACCCCGTCCGAGGACACAACGTCGACGACAACGACAACCGTTCCCGTTCCGGTGCCCGGCTTGGGATCGTGAACCTTCGCCCCCTGGAGGACGGGCCCGCCGGCCGGTCACACCGCCGGTGGTGGCCCGCCGCGCGGAGCGGCGCCATGCCCGACGCCGCCGACGTCTACCGGACGCTCGCCCCGTCGGTGCTCGGCTACCTCCGCAGCCAGAGGGCGGCCGAGCCCGAAGATCTGCTCGGCGAGGTGTTCCTCCAGGTCGTCCGCGACCTTCCCCGCTTCCGAGGCGACGACGACGACCTGCGCCGTTGGGTGTTCACCATCGCCTACCACCGGCTCGTCGACGCCCGGCGCCGCTCAGGCCGGCGGCCGGCGCTCGACGACGGACCCATCCCCGAGCTCCGCTCGGCGCCGCCGGCCGATCTGCTCGACCCCGATCTCGTGCGGGCCCTGTGCGAACTGACCGCCGAGCAGCGCGAAGTCGTCGCGCTCCGCTTCGTGGCCGACCTGTCCATCGACGCGGTGGCCACCCTGACGGGCCGTTCCAAAGGCGCCGTGAAGGCCCTCCAGCACCGGGCGCTGGCCGCCCTGGCCGAGCACCTCGGGAATGCCGGCAGCGCGCCGCTCTCGGCCGCCACCGGCTGACCAGTCGAGCCTCCTCGACAAACGCTCAAAATCCTGGCGATGACCCATGGAGGGCCCACCCCCGGCGGGAGCGGGCCCTCCAGTCTTTGGGTTGGCGGCCGGATCTGGCGTCAGGCTGTGCGCTTTGACCGGCGGTTCACGTTCCAGCGCAGCGTGGATCCGAGGATGATCAGCGCGGCGGCGAAGAGGGAGAGCCCACTGACCGGGAAGCCGGTCCTGGGCAGCACCGCCGGCTGCGTCAGCTGAATCCCCAACACCTCCGCCGGCACCACCGCCGCGACGATCGGCACCACGATGCTGATGTCCTCAGGCTCGCTCGCGGTGACCTGCTTGTCGAGGACGTCGGTGCCAACGGACGTGCCGACGTTATGGGTCGGGCTCGTCACCGCAGCCACCATGGTCTTGGTCATGGTGACCGACTCGCCCGGCGCCAAGCTGGCGACGGACCCGACCACACCGAGGATGTCGTCGGTCACGGTCACGTTGTGCAGTGCGGTGTCGCCGGTGTTGGTCACCAGGTAGGAGAAGGTGACGACGTCGCCTGGGGCCACGATCTTCGGGTCGGCCGTCTTCACGATGGTGATGGCCGGGGTGATCATGTCGACGAACGTGCCGTCCTCGGCGCTGAAGGACTTCTGCGCCGAATCGACGGCGGTCACGGAGGCCACGTTGTGACGATCACCGTCGGCGGGCATCTCGTAGGTGCACGTAATCGACGCGCCGCCCGCCAGTACGAACCCTACGTCCTGCGAACAGGAAGCCGGGAAGTCGGAGTAGAGCGTGTCCGACAAGTCGGTGATCGTCAGGGGAATATCGCCGATGTTGGTGATGACCACGGAGTAGGTCAGCGCGTCGAGGGAATGGACGAGCAGCGCGTCCTCGAGGGTGGCGTGGTCCCCGTCGTTCACCAGTTTGTCCAGGCTGAGGCCGCAGTCGCCGATCCGCTTGGGCACCGGGGCAATGAAGTCCTTGAGCTCAGAAGGGAAAGCGCTGGACGACCGACTCTTCACGAAGACGGAGGCGAAGTTGTCGCACTCGCCGCGACCGAAGATGCCGGCCGCGTGCAGATTGATGACCATCTCGCCGAAGAGCAGGCCCGGGCTGATCGACCCTTCGGCCATCGTGCTGTTCAGCGCGACGGGGTCGCCCCACTTGCTGCCGTCCCACATCCGGACCTCGATGCCGACCGTCAGGATGCCCTGGTTGCCCTGGAGGTCGTAGGTGATGAGCCTGTCGCCCAGTGTCCGGGTGGGGTTGACGCCGTTGCAGCCGTCCGCCACCGAGAGGATCTCACCCGACTGGTTCAGTTCGAAGTCGAGGGTGACGGTCCCGTTCGTGCTGGCCCGTTCCCAGGCCAGGTAGAGGAACGTGTCGGTGAGCCCCTGTCCGGTGGCGACGTAGAAGTTGGTCAGGTCGGCCTTGTTAGGGGGGATCGAACCGGTCTCGACCCTCGGGCACTGTTCGTCTTCCTTGGCGCCGCCGGTGTACGAGTTGTCGGTGGTACCCGTCGGGCGGTCAGGGAGCGCGACGCCGGCCAGGGCGTCCTTCAGGCCGTCCGCGCCGTTGAACGGGCTCCCGATGAGGGCGGCGCCGGCGGTCGGCGCGATGGCGGCGAGGCTAACCAGCAGGCCGATGATCAGAGTGACGGCACCGAATAGGGGCAGTCCGGAATTACGTCGGCGATTGGCGGACGAGCGCGAGCGACTGCGACGAAGAATGGGAAAGGACACTGTGGCCTCCTTGGGAGACCCGCTGACGCGGACATCGTGTGGGCGTTCTGCGGGGCTAATCGCGAACGCGAAGTCCGGGCGTCCTCTAGCTGGAGGCTAGCACCCTCCTCCAGAGCAGCAGCCACGAGTACAGCCCGTCAGGCGAGGATGATCTCCCGGATCGAACGCTCGGCGGCGAGGGTGTCGGCGACGGGGGGTGGGGCGTGGAGGAAGAAGCGGGCACCGCGGCGGCGCGCCCAGCCGATCGCTTCGTGGAACAGCGTTGTCGCCGAGGGGTCGACGCCGGACACGTCTCGCAAGTCGACAACCACCGTCTTGTTGGACTGGTCGTCGATCAGCTTCCGCAAGACGGGCGTGACCCTGTGAACGTTGGGCGGGTCGAGTTCGCCGTGGAGGGTGACCACCGCGGTGGAGAGGGCGCGACTGACTGCGAACTTGAACGGTGTTACCGCCGGCTCGAGCATCTTCCCGACCTCCGTAGGCGCGTATGAAATGGGCTTGCGCGCCGGGGTCTGGGGCGAGGCTCACCGGTCGGTCGACAACGGGCGGTCAACCCGGAAAGAGCCTGTTGATCCTAACGACCTTCCTCGTCATTGAACAGAGTTTGCGGCGGATAAAGGAGGAACGGTGCGTTTCTACCGGACCGATCGCATCGGGTTACGAGATGTCTGCCACTGTAGGGAGAGCACCTGGACCGGAGCAGTGAGGGAGCTGGACCGAGCGCCCTCCGGCGGCCGCAGGTGATTGTCCGGACGAGTAGGACCGACCGAGAAGGAGGTCCGACAGGACATGACCCCCACGAACAGGCGAGGCCCACAGGCCTGACTTGGCCGGCCGCAGGGAGTTCCCTCCGGCCGGCGAACAGGACGGTCTGGCGAGGTCCCGACGACGAGGCCGCACGCCGAGCGCTGCAAGCTCCTCCCCCAGCGCCTGCAGCACGGTGTGACCTGTGCGAATGCCGAAGGTCACATGGCCCAGGGCGGACCTGCCAGACCGCAGAGCGAACCGGGCGCCGAGCCATTCCTCGGCGCCCGCTTCGCGCCCTCGCCCCGGCGAGACCGCCCCGGCCGCCACCGTTGTAAGCAGACGTTTTTGTAAGGGTTAAGTTTCAGTTTACCCCTGTGGTACGTTCGTGGTGCACGGAGATTCCCGTGTGAGCGCTGCTCCGGACCCCGGTGGCGAATCCGTTCCGGATTCCGGGGGGCGAGCATGCGAGCCGACCACGATCAACTCAACGAAGGCCACCACAGCCCACGTGCTGACCGGGCTCACGCCCTCTCCGGGCGCATAGCAGTCGGCCTGCTCATCGCCGGCATCGCGCTGTTGCCGACGCTCGTCGGGGGCGTCGCCAGGACCCCGACCGCGTCGGCGGCCGAGGCGACGGTGAACCTCGGGACGGCCACTCCCTTCGCGGTGCTGGCCGGCGCCGGGGTCACCAATACCGGGCCCACCGTCCTCCGCGGTGACCTCGGCACCTGCCCGACTCCCGCCATCACCGGATCCCCCGTGGTCCTCCCCCCGGGGGACACGCACGCCAATGACGCGGTGGCGTGTCTGGCCCAGAACGACTTGACGATCGCCTACAACAGTGCCGCCGGCCGTGCTCCGACGGGATCCCCCTACCCCGCCGGTGCGACCGAGCTGGGAGGGTCGACGCTGTTGACCGGCGTCTACAAGACACCGGAGTCGTTCGCGATCACCGGCACGTTGACGCTCGACGCCCAACAGGTCCCAGACGCTGTGTTCATCTTCCAGGCCGGGTCCACCCTCACCACCGCAACCAACAGCACAGTCCTGCTCGTCAACGGCGCCCAGGCCTGCAACGTTTTCTGGCAGGTGGGCAGCTCGGCGACGCTCGGGGTGGCCTCCACCTTCGCCGGGACAATCATGGCCTTGGCCTCGATCACGGCCAACACCTTGGCCACCGTGGACGGCCGGCTGCTGGCCCGAGGTGGCGCCGTCACGTTGGATTCCAACACGGTGAGGCCCGGCACCTGCGCCACAGGCAACTCGGACGACGAGCCTGACGACGAGACTTCGTCGAGCACCTCGCCCGACGGATCCG
>JAICGL010000264.1 GCA_025923175.1 Acidimicrobiia bacterium | reverse complement strand
GAGGCCCTCACCACGTCCGGGCGGGCCGTGATGTTCGCCGGCTGCACCGTCATGATCTCCGTCCTCGGCATGCTGCTCATGGGGCTGCCCTTCCTCTACGGCATGGCCGTCGGCACCTCGATCGCCGTGGCACTCGCGGTGGCCGCCGCCCTCACCCTGCTCCCGGCCCTGCTCGGCTTCATCGGGTTCAACATCAACAAGTTCTCGATCCACCGCAAGAACAAGGTCCGCACCCGGATCAGCTTCTGGACGCGTTGGGCCGACTTCGTCCAGCGCCGGCCGATCCCGATCGCCATCATCGGCTTCGTCGTGCTCGCCGCCGCCTCCGTGCCCGTCTTCGGGCTCCGCCTCGGCATGGCCGACGCGGGCAACAACCCCGAGGGCAGCACCACCAAGACCGCCTACGACCTGACCGCCCAGGGCTTCGGCCCCGGCGCCAACGGCCGGATGCTGATCGTGGCCGACACGTCGGAGGGCTCCTCGGCGGGCCTCGCCGGCATCGTCGACACCCTGCGGAAGGTGCCCGGCGTCGTGATGGTGACCGACTTCATGCCGGCCCCGGAGGGCGGCAAGGCGGCAATCGCCACACTGGTCGCCACCACCGGCCCGCAGGACCTGGCGACCGAGTCGCTGGTGCACCACCTCCGCAACGACGTCGTGCCAGCGGCCGAGGCCGCCACCGGCCTGCAGGTCCACATCGGCGGGACGACCGCCCTCGGCATGGACTTCGCCACCAAGATCAGCCAGCGCCTCCCGATCTTCATCGGCGCCGTGCTGCTGCTCAGCTTCCTGCTCCTGCTCATGGTCTTCCGGTCGGTGGTCGTTCCGCTCAAGGCCGTCGTCATGAACCTGCTCTCCATCGGCGCCGCCTACGGCGTGATGGTGGCGGTGTTCCAGTGGGGCTGGCTCGGTTCGATCGTGGGCGTCAGCGGCGCTCCCATCGAGGCCTGGGCCCCGATGATGCTCTTCGCCATCGTCTTCGGCCTCTCCATGGACTACGAGGTCTTCCTGCTCTCGGCGATCAAGGAGGAGTACGACGCCACCGGTGACAACGCCCACGCCGTCGCCACCGGCCTGGCAGTGACCGGCCGGCTCATCACCGCCGCCGGCCTGATCATGGTGCTGGTCTTCGGCAGCTTCGTCCTCATGGACATGCGAGCCATGAAGCTGATGGGCCTCGGTCTGGCGGTGGCAGTCGCCATCGACGCCACCATCGTCCGGATCGTGCTGGTCCCCGCCACCATGGAGCTGCTCGGGAAGGCCAACTGGTGGCTACCCAGCTGGCTCGACCGGATCCTGCCGCACCTGGCGGTGGAGGGCTCGCCGGCGCACGTCCCGGCCGGGGGTCCCGCTCCCGTTCCGGCGGACGAGGACGACACCGACTCCGAGCGGATCGGCGCCGGTCAGCACTGAGTCTCCTCTCGATTATCTGGGGGGACACCCCCAGCCCCCGGGCAAGCAAGGCCCTCATGGCCGGGACCGTTAGGGTTCCGGCCATGAGGCTTTTTCAGGTGGACGCCTTTGCCGAGCGACCCTTCGAGGGGAACCCGGCCGCCGTATGCCTGGTCGAAAATCCGGTCGATGCCGAGTGGATGCAGTCGGTCGCGACCGAGATGAACCTGTCGGAGACGGCGTTCCTCGTCCGTGAAGGCGACGGGATCTACGGGCTGCGCTGGTTCACACCGGCGATCGAGGTCGACCTGTGCGGGCACGCCACGCTGGCGTCGGCGCACGTCCTGTGGGACGAGAAGATCGAAGACCCCGAACCGCTCAGCTTCTCGACCAGGAGCGGCGTGCTCACCGCCGTGCTCGCCGGCGACGGGCTGATCCAGATGGACTTTCCGGCTGATCCGCCGGACGTGTCGTATACCGGAGGGCCTTTCTCGGACGGGCTGGCGGCGGCGCTCGGCACGCCGGTCGTCGGCGTACACCGCGGCCGCTTCGACCTGCTGGTCGAAGTGGAGGACGCCGAAGTGGTGCGACGGCTGGCGCCGGACTTCCGGTCGCTCGCCGGCTTCGACGCCCGGGGCGTGATCGTGACCGCGGTAGGCGACGGGCTCGACGGCGCCGACTTCGTCTCCCGCTGCTTCTACCCCGCCTCCGGAGTCGACGAGGACCCGGTGACCGGCTCGGCCCACTGCACGCTGGCGTCGTTCTGGAGCACCCGGCTCGGGCGCCCGTCGCTGGTCGGCTGGCAGGCCTCGCCGAGGGGCGGGCGGGTCGGCGTGGAACTGGCCGGCAACCGTGTCCTGCTGACCGGCCGGGCCGTGACCGTGCTGCGCGGCGAACTCATTTCCTGACTTTTCTGTCACAACCGGCAGCCCTGCCTCGTCGAGTACGCGACGAACCGATTTCTTCCCGGGGAACACCCCCGAACCCCGGGCTGACGCAGGGAGGCGACGATGAACGAGAGCTTTGATGTCGTGGTGGTTGGTGCGGGCCTGGCCGGGCTGGCGGCGGGAGCGACCGCCGCGCTCGGGGCGTCGACCCTGATCCTCGACGGGCACCAGCCGGGCGGCCGGGCCAGCACCGACGAGCGGGGCACGTACCGGTTCAACCGCGGGCCGCACGCCCTGTACCGGGGCGGTGAGGCGCAGGCGGTCCTCGCCCGACTGGGTGTGTCGACGCCGGGGGCGTTCCCTGCCGTCAAGGGAGGCCAGGCCCGCCTCGGTGACCGGGTCGACGCCCTGCCGACAACGGCGGCGACGCTGCTCCGCTCCCGTCTGCTGTCACTGCGGGGCAAGATCGCCCTCGTCCGCTTCCTCTCTGGCGCCAAGAAGTGGCGTCCCGCCGACGTCGCCGGTCTGACCGTCGGCCAGTGGCTCGACACCTTCAAGCTGCCGGAGGATGCCCGCAAGGTGGCGCTCTGGCTCGTGCGGACGGCGACCTACACCAACAACGAGGACCGGCTGTCGGCCGATGTCGCCGCCGGCCAGATTCAGCTGGCGCTGGTTAACAACGTGCTCTACCTCGACAACGGGTGGGGGTCGATGGTCGACTCGCTGGCGGCGGCGGCTCAGCGCAACGGAGCGGAGATCCGCACCGGTGCCGCCGTCACCTCGATCGAGCGGCGCTCCGACGGCGACCTCGTCCTGACGTTGTCGGGTGGCGAGGAGATCCAGGCCGGGTCCGTGGTACTGGCCGCGGGGACGCCTGGCGCGACGGCAGCGCTGCTCGGCGACCGGCCGCCCGCCTGGGCCGACCTCGGCCCGGAAGTGGAGGCGTCGGTCCTCGACCTCGGGCTGCACCGGGGCCTCGAGCACCCGAACCTGTTCGGGATCGACCCGCCCATTTACCTCGTCGATCACGCCAAGTCGGCCAAGCACCTCGCCCCCGAGGGCGGCGGGCTTGTCCACGTCGCCCGCTACCTGCCGCTCGGCGACCACACGCCCGCCGCGGAGTTGCGGGCCGGACTCGAGGAGCACGCCCGCATGTACGGCGTCGAGCCCTCGAACGTTGCGGAACAGCGGTTCCTGCTGCGGATGACCGTGGTCGGGATGGTGCCGACCCCCGCGTCGGGCGGCCTCGCCGGCCGGCCGGCGATCGACAGCAGCGGCGTGCCCGGCGTGTTCGTGGCCGGCGACTGGGTGGGACCGAGGGGCTGGCTGGCCGACGCGTCGCTGTCGAGCGGCGAAGCGGCCGGTCAGGCGGCAGCCCGCGACGCGGCCCGCCGCGCCGATGGGGTCCGAACGCTGTCCAGCCGCAAGGATGTTGCTTGATGGATCAGGGTCCAGTAATCGATTTGTCCTCGGACGTGTCGCCCTCGGCGGCGGATGACGGCACTGCCGTCTTCGCCGCCGAGCGGCGGCGTCTGGCAGGGATCGCCTACCGGATCATCGGGTCGCTGGCCGACGCAGAAGACGTTGTGCAAGAGGCCTGGCTGCGGTTCTCCAAAGCCCGGGAGTCGGAGACGATCGAGCGGCCGGCGGCCTGGCTCACCACCGTCGTGGCCCGTATCGCCCTCGACCACCTCAAGGCGGCCCGGCAGGAACGGGAGGTCTATGTCGGACCGTGGCTCCCGGAACCGATCGCCGGCGACCCGCTGACCCTGTCGCGACCCGGCCCGGAGGAGATGGTCGAGTTGTCCTCATCGCTGACGATCGGATTCCTCCACGTGCTCGAAACGCTGAACCCAGTGGAGCGCGTCGTCTTCATCCTGGCCGACGTGTTCGACGTCTCGTTCAAGGAGATCGCCGAGACCGTCGGGAAGACGCCCGACGCCTGCCGGCAGATCGCCTCCCGGGCACGGCGCCGGGTGCACAACGCCCGTCCGCATCGGTTCTCACCGCCCGACGACGAGGCGGCGCGGGTGGTGGGCGAGATGCTGGCCGCCACCACCGCCGGCGACATCGACGGCCTCGTGCGACTCCTGTCGGAGGACGCCGTTCTCGTGAGCGACGGCGGGGCGCACAAGCGAGCCGCCCGCTACCCCATCAAGGGTCGCGACCGGGTGGCCCGCTTCATGGCCAACATCGGACGTCGTTACAGCCACGCCACCCTGGAGCCCATCGCCCTCAACGGCGAGCTGGGCATCGTCATCTACGACGACGGCGAACGGCAGGCGGCCTTCAGCTTCGAGGTCGACAACGGTGTCGTCTTCGGGGTCCACGCCATCGTCGCCGACGACAAGCTGGCCGCCCTCGACCGCCACGTCGACATGCTGTAGCCGTTACGTCTTCCGTAGGCCTCAGCGGTTCGCGAGGAAGTCCAGCACACGGCGACTCAGGAGCGCGGCAGCGTCGGCGTCAAACGACGGCAGGCTCGAGTCGGCGAAGAGGTGCTGCTCGCCGGGGTAGAGGAACAGTTCCGCCTGCTCCGCTTCTGCGACGAGGGCCCGGGCGGCATCGATGTCGCCCTCCTCGATGAAGAACGGATCCTTTTCCATGGCGTGGACCTGGACGGGCACGCCGGCCGGCCACCCTTCGCCGAACGCAGAGGTCGGCAGGCAGGAGTGAAGCAGCAGCGCTCCGCTCGCCCCCGGCCGGCTCTGGGCCAGCATCTGCGCCGGCACCACCCCGAGCGAGAACCCCGCATAGACGAGTTCGGCCGGGAGTTCCTGGGCAACGTGAACGCCGCGTTCGACGATCGTTTCGAACCCGATCGCTTCGACATTGGCCAAGCCCTCTTCGATGCTGTCGAACGTGCGGCCGTCGTAGAGATCGGGCGCGTGCACCGCGTGCCCGGCCCGACGCAACTCGTCGGCAAACGCCAGGAACCCCTTCGTCTGACCTTGCGCATGGTGAAACAACAAGACCTCAGCCATCCCCGCAGCCTGTCATACCAACCGACGACCTGCGGACGGCTGGCACGAACCGCCCGTTCCTGACGCGCGGAGGAGCCCGCAAACGGGACATCGCCGACAAGCGGCGCGGACCTGTCGGGTGGCGCTGGCGTGACCGACCGGCGGAGCGGACGCTGATGGCACAAAGTCCCGGCCTCGACCCTCCCCCCGGGGGAGTAACCAGGCCGGGGCTTCTCTGTTTCGCAGACGGGTATGCCCGAGGCGAACGGCGGGGTGCCTTACCATCGGTGCGGTCGTTGAGGGGAGACGCCGTGTACCGATCCCGACTGGTCATCCCGCTGTCCGTTGCATTGCTGTGGATCGCGGTACCCGTTGAAGCGCAGGCCAAGCCCGCATGCCCCGATGGAGCCGCCTGCGTCTGGACCAAGAAAGACTTTCAGGGAAGCAGGGCGCAGATCCCGCCGGGCGGGTGCATCGACTCGACCATCAGATCGGCTGTCAACGGCACCGACAAAGTGCTCCAGTTCTTCTTGAGCGGCGGATGTGCGGGGGCGCGGGCCGGCCACTTGCAGCCGGGTGAGGAGAACCCCCAGATCGACGCCAGGTCCGCCACCGCGGACTGCGCCAACGGCCCGGTCGACCAGTGCAGTGGCGATACCGAAACGCCGGAAACGCCTGCGCCGTAACCGGCTCCTCGATCAGCCGCCCACGATCGTCGCAGCGAGCGCCATCTGATGGTCCTTCGTCCAGGGAGGCCCCAACGTTGCCCGAGGGCCTTGGAGGACCTCGCCCGCCCTGTTCCCCAGCATCCTGACCGCCTGACCGATGACGTCCTTCGCCTGGTAGAGGTGGACGTTCCAGCCTCGGTCGTGGGCGAGCTCCGCGAGGATCTTGCGGTACATGATGGAGTCGGCCCGGCGCTTCCGTGACCCCCGGCTCGACCAGCTCGATCCGCCGCCGGTCCACGACCTCGTGGTCCGCCGACGCCGTC
>JAICGL010000263.1 GCA_025923175.1 Acidimicrobiia bacterium | reverse complement strand
GGAACTCGAAGAGCAGATCGAGGTGCTGGCCGAGCAGAGCAAACAACTCGACGAGATCCCCGCCGGGGCGGCCGGCGCCCTGGAGGTCGAGCGCGACGTTGCCGAGGAACTCCTGACGCGGCGGCAAGACGCCATCGAAGAGATCACCGAAGCGTTGGCCCGGATCGATGCGAATACCTACGGCCGCTGTCAGGAGTGCCAGGGCGCCATCCCGGTCGAACGCCTGGAGATCATCCCCTATGCACGGCTGTGCGTCCCGTGTCAGGCAGTTCCGTGGGGAACCGGACGACGATGACGGCTCGGGTCCGTTATTGACCTAGCGCGGCCAGACCCCCTACCAGAGCGCCGTAGGTCACATGGGCGACGAGACTGGCCAAGGGTGTGCCCCGTCCGTAGTTGAGCATGAGGAAACCGGGGGGTTCGAGGAGCGTCTCGGAGTCGATGCTGCTGAGCGGCGTTCCCATTCGAGGATGGACGACCGGCAGCAGGACGTTGACGAGGGCGCTGGCCGTGAACACGCCGTGGACAAGGCCGAGGGCCGCCCCCAGGAACCAGCCGGCGTGGCCCACCCCGCGGAACACGGCGTAGTAGCCGAGAGCGAAGAAGAAGCCGAAGAAGAAGTGGAGCAGGTAGCCGAGCGCTTTGGCGCGGAGGCGGTCGGCGGTGACGATCGTGCCGAGCAGGAACGGCAGATCGATGCGGGTCAGCCGGAGTTCGCTGGCTGCACGCAGCAGGGTGGTGAGCACCAGCGTGCCGACGAACCCTCCGGCCAGCGCACCCCAGAAGCTCATCGTCGCTGTTCCTCGTCGACCGCCACCGCGGCGTTGATCAGGGCCAGGTGCGTGAGTCCCTGGGGGAAGTTCCCGAGGAACTCGCCGGTGTCGGGGTCGACCTCCTCGGCGTAGAGCCCGATGTCGTTGGCCAGTCCGAGCAGTTCCTCCATGAGCTCGGTGGCTTCATCGGACCGACCCGCGAGGGCCAGGGCTTCGACGAGCCAGAATGAGCAGGTGAGGAAGGCGCCCTCGCCGCCGGCCAGGCCGTCCTCACCCGAGTAGCGGTACAGGAAGGGGCCGTGGCCGAGTTCGCGGCGGATGGCATCGATCGTGCCCCCCGCCCGTTCACTCCGGGGGTCGACGAAGCCGAAGAGGACGCCCAGGAGCAGGCTGGCGTCGAGGTCATCGGCGCCGGCGGCGCACATATAGCTGCCCTTGGCCTCGGACCAGCAGCGCTCGTCGATGAAGGTCCGCACGGCCGCCGCCTCATCTCGCCAGCGCCGCACATGGGTGGCCGGGATCTGGCCTGCCCCGGCCAGCCGGACCGCCCGGTCGAGGGCGACCCAGCACATCATCTTCGACTGGGTGAAGTGGCGTGGCGGGCTGCGCACCTCCCAGATCCCCGAGTCGGGGCGGGTCCACAGGTCGCAGACCAGATTGGCCATGGCCTCGAGGCGGTGGCCGATGTCCCGATCGAGCTGGCGGCCGGACCGGGTGTAGAGCCACGCGGTCTGGAAGAGGTCGCCGTACACATCGAGTTGGAGCTGGTCGACCGCACCGTTGCCGACCCGCACGGGACCCGACTGGCGGTAGCCCTCGAAGGCGAGTGTCCGCTCGGTGGCGCTCGCCCCGCCATTCAGGCGGTAGAGGACCTGGAGGCGGGGATGGGTGAGCTGGGAGGCCTGCATCAGCCACCAGAAGAAGGCGTCCACCTCGGTTGAGAATCCCAGTTGGAGCAGGGCATTGAGAACGAACGCCGAGTCCCGAACCCAGCAGAATCGGTAGTCCCAGTTCCGCACCCCGCCGACCTCTTCCGGCAACGACGTGGTGGCCGCAGCGGCGACGGCGCCGGACGGAGCGTGGAACAGGAGCTTGAGGGCGAGAGCGCTGCGAGCCACCGCGTCTTGCCAGGGCCCTTCGTAGCCGGAACTGCGCCCCCACCGTTGCCATCGGGTCACCGTATGGTCCAGTCGCTCCTCGACTTCGGCCCGGCTCGGGAAGACCAGCGGCTCCTGCTCGGCGGTGCACAGGGCAACAAGCGCCCTGCTTCCTGGTTCGGCGTGGAAGTGGCCGACGATGGCCTCGCCGGCGACGACGGGTCGGCCGGCGTCCCATGTGCAGACGGCGATCGCCTGGTTCCCCGCCGTGACCACCGGTGTTCCTGATCGCCACCCGATCCGGGTCGGCCCTCGGCCGTAGTTGAAACGCGCCTCCACGCTCCAGCGCATGGGGACGCTCCCCGAGAGCCCTTCGATCCGACGAGCCAGTTCCCGCTGGGGGCCGAGGCCCGGTCGGGGCAGGGTCAGCGCCTCCGTTACCCGGACCGTACCCTGGCCGGCTGTGAAGATCGTCTCGAGGACGTTGGTGCCGGGCAGGTACCGGCGCTCGGCCCGGTGGGGCGCATCGGGGGCCAGCGTGGCCCGGCCTCCGCGGCGGGCGTCGAGCAGTGCACCGAAGACGCTGGGGGAGTCCAGATCGGGCAGGCACAGCCAGTCCACCGATCCGTCGCGGGCGATCAGCGCGACTGTCCGCCCGTCTCCGATGGCCGCGTAGTCCCGAATCGGTGGATAGCCCCGGGTCATCGCTGGTGGCCGGTTGGCTGGTCACCACTGCTTCGAAACCAACATCGGATCGGCATCGTTCGTCCTCCGCTCTATGCTTAGTCTAGCTTTACTTTAGAAAGCGAGGACACATGTCTCCCGACACGCACCGGCTCCGGGCACTGCATGACGAAGGCCAGAGCATCTGGCTCGACTTCCTCAGCCGCGGGCTGATCACCGGTGGCGGTCTTGCCCGACTGATCGACGAGGACGGCGTGACCGGCGTCACGTCCAATCCAACGATCTTCGCCAAGGCCATCGTCGGCTCGAACGACTACGACGATGCCCTCGCCCGCATCGCCCGCTGTGGAAAGAGATCACCCCTCGATGTCTTCTACGACCTCGCGCTCGAGGACGTCCGGATGGCAGCCGACCTCCTCGCCCCCGTCTACGAGCGGACCGGCGGAGCCGACGGGTTCGTCTCGTTCGAACTCGAAGCCCGCCTCGCCCACGACGCCCCGCGATCGATCGCTGCCGCTCAGTATCTCGTCGATCGGATCGGCCGGCCGAACGTGATGATCAAAATCCCCGCGACCGCCGAGGGCGTGAAGGTCGTCGAGGAACTGACGGCGGCCGGGATCAACGTCAACATCACACTGCTGTTCTCGGTCGAGATGTACTGGCAGATCGCCCTCGCCTACCTCGCCGGTCTCGCCCGGCGCCGCGCCGCCGGCCAGCCCCTCGATCGGGTGACGTCGGTGGCCTCGTTCTTCGTCTCCCGGATCGACACCGTCGTCGACCCCTTGCTGCCCGACGACTCCCCTCTGCGGGGCCGCGTGGCCATCGCCAACGCCAAACGGGCCTACCAGCACTTCCGGCATCTCTTCTCCGGCGCCCGTTGGGTCGGGCTCGCGGAGGCGGGTGCCCGGGTCCAGCGTCCGTTGTGGGCCTCCACCGGGACGAAGAACCCGGCCTACTCCGATGTGCTCTACATCGAGGAACTCATCGGTCGCTACACGGTGACGACGGTGCCCGAAGCGACCCTGGACGCCTTCCGGGACCACGGCCGGGTCCGCCCCGGCGCCGTGCTCGAAGATGGCGACGAGGTGAACGCCACGTTGGCCCGCCTGGCCAACCAGGGAATCGCATTGGACGCCATCACCGCCCAGCTGCTCGACGACGGCCTCGAAGCCTTCGACGCCGACCTGGCCAAAGTCGTGGAAACCATCGAAGGCAAGCTCGAAGCGGCCCGCTCAGCAGCATGACGGACGACGGAGGGCGGCACTCCACCCAGGTGGGGCTTGTCGGCCGCTACCGGCGGCTCGGCCCGCTGCCACGCCGGGGAATCTCGTCGACGACCTCGAGGAGGACGAGAACCTGGGGTTCACCGAAGCAGGCTGAAGTGCCTGGGCGCGCCGCTACGGGACGGGCCAGGCGTCTCGGAGGCCTTCATGTTCGATGATGCGGAAGAACTTGGCGTCGATGTCGTCGATGAGCCGGGCGGGCGCCGGTTCGGGTGGACGGGCGGTGAGGTGCAGGTGCATGGCGGTCACGGCGACCACGAGGGAGCTGATGAGGCCGACGGTGAGCAGCGTGTCCATGAGGGCTCCTTGTGGGGACCCGGCGCCGTCGCCGGGTGTCAGGCCGTCTTCGCGGAGAGGCGTGGTGATCGGCTTCGCTTTGGGTGACCTCTCCCACCGGCGGGCCCGGAGGAGGCGGGCTCCGCCAGGGGGATGAGGATGTCTTCCCAGCCGCGGGTCAGGTAACCCGCGCCGGTGGTGTTCAGATCGCCGGCGGCCAGCACCCGGGCCGCTTCCCCGGCCGACCGGGCCACGGCGGCGACGTCGGGGTTCAGCCCGAGACCGGTTCGGGTGGCGGCGGCGAGGACCGCCTGCGCTGCCAGGTGGGCGGCCATGGCGGCCTGCGGGCCGGTCCCCCCGTGGCGGAGAGTGCGGTTGAGGGCCAGGGTCGCTTCCCACCAGGCCACGTCGTCGTCGGGGGAGGTCCGCCGGGCATTGAGCCCGGCGGCATGCAGTTCGATTCTTGCCCTGTTCAGGTGGAGGAGGGACTGGGTGAACCGCAGGGCGCTGATCCCCTGGCCGGGGATCGTGTCCGGCGCCTCCGCCGACCGAGGACCGGCGTAGTGGTGCTGGCGGCCCGCCGGGCTGGTCCGGGGGCGGGGTGGGATGGGGTCAGGAGCCATCGGGTCACCGTCCCGGCGCGGCGGCCGCGGGCGACGCAACCGGCTGGACGGAGCGGCTCGCCCGGTCGGCCCGGCGGGATCCGCACGTCGGCGACGGACCTCGGAGGCGCTTCGATGCCGCCTGCTGGTCCTCCGCACTGAGGATGGCGGCGGCCTGCCAGAGGCCGAGCGACTTGCCGAAGTAGACGTTGGCCAGGTCGGGGTCCTCGAGACTCTCGGCGTAGACCTCGGTCGCCCTGGCGAACGCGGCGATCCGGTCCTTCGGGCCGAGCGGTTCTTCCTGCGTGCGCCGGCTCATCGCTGGCTCCTTCTATAGAGAAGATGCACTCAATATAGAAGCGAGACGCTCTTTTGTCAACTGTGATTAATTTTAGATAAACAGAGACTCTCCCGGAGACAGCACTGCGGCCGCAGCGAATGTCGAGAAAGCTACTATTGCATACGACATTTGATTAAATCAAAGAAGAGAGTGATTCACTCGCCTCATGGCCGAGTTGAGCTGGGCCCATGAACTCTTGCAGCGGGCGGGACTGCGGATCACCGGACCTCGGGTCACGGTGCTGAGGGCACTGTCCGACCAGCCGCACGCCGCGGCCGACACCATCGCCGAATCCGTCCGGCGAGAGCTGGGTGCCGTCTCCACCCAGGCCGTCTACGACGTGCTGCGGGTCTGCAGCGACGGCGGCATCGTCCGCCGGATCCAGTTCGCTGGGAGCCCGGCCCGCTACGAGTTGCGGGTGCGGGACAACCACCACCATCTCGTGTGCCGCAACTGCGGAACGGTCGGCGACGTCGACTGCGCCATGGGTGGTGCGCCATGCCTGGAACCGTCCGCTGATCTCGGCTTCGTCGTCGACGAGTCCGAGGTCGTGTTCTGGGGCACCTGCCCCCAGTGCCGCCCGACGAAGGAGCACGTATGAGTCAGGAAACGAACGGCCGACCGCCGACCACCACCGACGCCGGAATCCCTGTCGCGAGCCAGGAGCACTCGCTGACCCTCGGGCCCGACGGGCCGATCCTGCTCCAGGACTTCTACCTGGTCGAGCAGATGGCCAACTTCAACCGGGAGCGCATCCCGGAGCGCCAGCCCCACGCCAAGGGCGGTGGCGCCTACGGCACCTTCGCCGTCACCCGCGACGTCAGCCGGTTCACCAGGGCCGCCGTCTTCCAGCCGGGAGCGGAGACCGAGGTCATCGTCCGGTTCTCGAGTGTGGCCGGCGAGCGCGGCTCGCCCGACACCTGGCGCGACCCCCGCGGCTTCGCCATCCGGTTCTACACGAGCGAGGGCAACTTCGACCTCGTCGGGAACAACACGCCGGTGTTCTTCCTGCGCGACCCGATCAAGTTCCAGAACTTCATCCGCTCGCAGAAGCGGCTGGCGGCCAGCAACCTGCGCGACGCCGACATGCAGTGGGACTTCTTCACGCTTTCGCCGGAGTCAGCCCACCAGGTCACCTGGCTGATGGGCGACCGCGGCATCCCCAAAACCTGGCGCCACATGAACGG
>JAICGL010000262.1 GCA_025923175.1 Acidimicrobiia bacterium | reverse complement strand
GTCCACACGGCGCTGGCGCTGTGGCGGCTCCGCAGCGGGGCCGGCGGCAGCGTGCGCCACCCCTTCGGCCGGGCCGGGCCGGCGCCGGGGTCGGTCGGCGCGCCGACGACGGGACCGCTGCCCTTCGGAACAGTTCCGGATCCGCCCGCTCCGCCGGTGCCGCCTGCTCCGACGCTGCCGCCCGACGCGTTCGCAGCGGCTCCGTCGCCGGACGGCCCGGCACCGCCGCCTGCCCCGCCGGTCGCACCACCGGAGCCCTCGGCGGGAGCCCCGCCCGGCTGGGTGACCGTGGTGTCGGGGTCCTTGGCGGCGTCGTGCTTGCTACCCGATCGGCATCCGGCCGCGGCCAGAAGGACGACAAGTGCGATGACGGCGCGAGTGGATGCGATGGCTTGCAACGACATGGATGCTCTTAGGATCGCGCGGCTGTCGGGTGGCGCAGGCGCGCCGGACGGGAGGCGATCATGCGGGTGGGGTTCGTGGGAGCAGGTCTGATGGGAGCGCCGATGGTGCGCCGGCTGATCGAGGCGGGCCACGACGTGACGGTCTCGTCCCGGGATCCCGCCCGGCTGGCCGATACGGGCTGGCGGGTGGTCGGCTCCCCGGAGGAGGCCGCCGACGGCGCCGAAGTCGTCTGCTCCATCGTGCCCGACAGCCCCGAGGTCACCGCCGTCGTCGATTCCGTACTGAAGACGGCTGCCGCCGGGACGGCGATCGTCGAGATGTCCACCATCTCACCCGTCACCGCCCGCGACCTGGCCGCCCGCTGCGCCGATGCCGGCGTGGACTACCTCGACTGCCCGGTCTCCGGCGGGCCGGTGGGAGCCGAGGCCGGCACGCTGGCCATCTGGGTCGGCGGCGACGCGGCGGCGATCGAACGGGCTCGGCCCGTCCTCGAAGTGCTGGGCCAGGCCGACCGGGTCCGCCACTGCGGAGCTGTGGGGTCAGGCCTGGCCGTGAAGCTGGCCAATAACTTCCTCGGCGCCGTGAACGCCGCCGCCACCGCCGAGGCCCTGGCCCTGGCTCGCGAGGCGGGGGTCGATCCGGCGCTCGTCGTCGCGGGCGTCAGCGACGGGACCGGGGCCAACTGGCAGCTGGCCAACCTGTTCCCCCGCAAAGTCCTCCGGGGCGACTTCGAGCCCGGCTTCCGCATCACCCACATGGCCAAGGACCTCCGCATCGCCGCCGAGGTCGCCGCCGAATACGGCCTGGACCTTCCGGAGCTCTCCCTCGCCCGGGCCCGCCTCGACGACGCGATCGCCCGCTTCGGCGACGACCGCGACTACGGCGCCGTCGCCCGCCTCGTCGGCTGGTAGGAGAGGTGTCCTAGATCCCGAAGGGGTCGAGGATCGCCACCGAGACGATCGGCGACTTCGGGGGGTTGCCGCCGAGGGAGCCGTAGAAGGGGCGGTCGGAGAAGTTGAAGATGCCGCCGTCCTCGCCGACCATCAGGTAGGCGTTGCCGAAGGCGACCATCCCCGTTACCGGCTTGTTGAGCTTCGTGCCGCCCATCGAGCCGTGGAAGTCGGCGTCGAAGGCGAAGATGCCGCCGTCGGAGGCGACGAGCCAGTAGCCGGCGCCGTCGGGGTCGGGCACGAGTGACTGGACGGGAGCGTTGAGCTTCTTGCCGCCCATGGAGCCGGCGAACTCGGCGTCGCCGAACGCGAAGATCCCGCCGTCGCTGCCGACCATGTAGTAGCCCTCGCCGGACGGCGTCGGGATGGAGTCGAGCACCGGTCCGTTGAGGGTGGTGCCGGCCATGTCGCCGAAGTGGGTGGCGTCGCCCTTGGCGAACACGCGGCCGTGCGAGGTGAAGATCCAGTACCCATCACCGGTTGGCGTCGAGGAGAGGCTCGTCACCTTCTCGCCGGGACGCAGCGCTCCGGCGTCGGCGTTGCCCAGGCTGCCCTTCGCATTGCCGAAACTGAAGACGCGGCCGCTGTCGTCGATGATCCAGTAGCCGCCATAGTCGGGCGTCGGCTCGAGGTCGACGGCCTGGCGGCCGCCGAGGTGTGGCTTGGCGTCACCGAGGTTGACGGCGCCACCGAAGGGATAGACGGACCCGTCGGCCGAGAGCATCCAGTAGCCGTCGGCCGGCGTCCACTCCGTGGTGACGCTGCCCATCGCGGCGCCCCCCATCGACGGCGGGCCCAGCGCGGTCACGGTCGTCGATCCCGGCGCCACCGAGGTGTAGCCGAACACAGCCTTGCCGTCCTTGGTCGGGACGTCCCAGAGCGAGCCCTTGTTCTGGGCGTTGCCGAATGCGTGGACCCGGCCCTGATAGGTGACGAGTCGGTAGCCGGCGGACGTCGGGAGAATGCCGGTATAGAAGCTGTTCGGATCGAACGTCTTGGGGGTGCCGTAGATCTTCGCGTCACCGTAGAACCAGAGGGTGCTGTCGTCGGCCATGACGGTGTAGCCCAACCCGGTCGGCGTCGGTGCGATGGCGGTGATGATGTGGCCCGCCTCCAGGTTGGTCACCTGGCCGAGGAAGGGCGCGCTGCCGAAGGCGGCGACCCGCCCGAGCTGGTTGAAGAGGTAGTAACCCTGTCCATTCGGCGTGGACGCCGCTCCGATGACGGGGGCGTCGTCGAAGAGCAGACCGCCGGCGGGGGTGGTGTTGTTGAGAGCGGCAGCCGACGGGAGCGTGCGGCCCCGGGCGGTCACCAGCCGGTAGCCCACGCCGTCGGCGGCCGGCACGAGCCCTGAGGCCCAGTCTTCGTCGAAGGGGCCGTAGTCGACCACGCCCTCAGGCGCGTCACCGAACGGGTACACCTTTCCGTCGTACGTCGCCAGCCAGTAGCCGTTCCCGCTCGGCGTCGGCGCGATGCCCACGGTCCAATCCCACAGGCCGTACTTGCTCAGCAGGCTGCCATGCCACTCAGCCGAGCCATAGTCGAAGACGTTCCCGGCGGCGTCGACGAGCCAGTATCCGTCGGCGCCGTGCGCCGCGACGTTGTTGATGCCGGCGCTCGTGAGGATGTCGTATTCCTCGATGGTGAACTCGCCTCGGTTGCGGGCCACGCTGAAGTGGACGAGCGTGCCGTCGGGAGCCGGGGCGCCGTCGGCCATGACCGTCGCGCTGACCACCTGGGAGGTGCCTGCCCGCGCCGGGGACGGCGCCGACTGGGCGACGTTGATGGAGTAGGTCACTGCCCCCGCCGGGGTGGCGACGCCACCGGCGAGAAGGATTCCGGCCAGGATGGAAGAAGCGCCCACACGGCGCGCCAAGAAACGCATGGTGCACGGATCGGTCGCAACCGTCCCGCACGGGAGCCGATGACGCCGGTCCCGTAAAGCTCTGCACTATTGCGGGACCTTTGTCCGAAGTGCGTGGGCGGGTTGCGTCACAAGTGTCCCTTTGGTCCGTTGACCAGGTGTGGCCGGGCGCTCCCCTCGACCGCGCCCGGGCTGGGAGGCTCCATGAACGCTGCACGCCGTCGCGCTCGCCGGCTCATCGCCGCATCGGCCGGGTTGGGCCTCCGTGCCGCTCTCGCCGCCGTCGATGCGCCGGCGTCCGCCGACCCGGCCGCCGTCCCCGCCGAGTCGTGGGTCACCAACGGCACCGTCCACGCCGTGCGGCAGGTCGGCAACCGCATCTACGTCGGCGGCTCGTTCACCCAGGCCGGCCCCAACACCGGATTCGGCGTCGCGCTTGACCTGTCCACCGGCGTGTGGGCGCAGGCGTTCCCCAAGATCAACGGCATCGTCCTCACCGCCGTGCCCGACCGCGAGGGCGGCTTCTACATCGGCGGCGACTTCACCCGGGTCGGCGACAAGTCGCGCCACAACGGCGCCCGCATCGTGCCCGACGTCACCCCGGGTACGTGGAGGGTCGGCGGCTGGAATCCCGGCACCGACAAGCCGATCCGGGCCATCGCGCTCGCACCGACCTCCGACACCGTCTACATCGGCGGCGACTTCTCGACCGTGCGTGACATTCCTCGGGCCGGCATCGCCGCGGTGACCTCCACCGGCAGCCCGATCGCGGAGTTCAATCCCGGTTCCGGTACCGGCGCGACCAGCGGCGCCGGCGCCGCCGCCACGGTGACGGTCGGTTCCGTGATGACCCTGGTTACCTCGCCCGACGGCACCCGGCTGTTCGCCGGCGGCTTCTTCACCAGGATGGCCGGGGCGGCCCGCACCGGCCTCGCCGCCCTCAACGCCGCGACCGGTGCCCTCGATACAGCGTTCAACCCCTCGCCGTCGGCCGGCGGGGTGGAGGCCATGGTGCTCACATCGTCAGGCCGGCTCCTGCTCGGCGGGGGCTTCACCGCGATCGGAGCCACACCCCGGAACCGCCTGGCGGCGGTGAATGCCGCCACCGGCGCGCTCGATACGACCTGGGCGCCGTCGGCCGACGGCATCGTGCACACCCTGCGCCTGAGCGCCGACGGCACCAGGGTGTTCGTCGGCGGAGCCTTCGCCAACATCGGTGCCAGCGCCCGCAGCCGCCTCGCGCTGGTGTCCGCCACCGGCAGCGGGGCCCTCGACGGCACCTGGAAACCGGTGGCCGACGCCGACGTCTCGGCGCTGTCTCTCTCGGCCGACGGGTCGAGGCTCTTCGCCGCCGGCGCCTTCACCAGGCTCGGTGGCGTGAAGCGCAACTACCTCGGAGCCGTGGCGACCGCCGGTGCCGGGGCGGTCGACGCCTGGGATCCCAACGCCGCCATGCCGGCCATGGCCGTGGCGTCCTCGCCGGAGGTTGTCTTCGCAGGCGGCACGTTCGCCACGGTCAACGGCACCGCCCGCACCAACATGGCAGCGTTCGACGCCGCCACCGGCGCCCTCGTGCCCGACTTCGTGGCCAACACCGACAACACCGTGCGGGCCATCGTGTCCTCCGCCGACGAAACGACCCTCTACATCGGCGGGCTGTTCAAGAAGGTCAACGGCCAGGTCCGGTACCGGCTCGCCAAGCTCAACGCGGCCACCGGAGCCGTCGCCGACGGCTGGGCCCCGAAGGCCAGCGCCGAGGTGAAAGCGCTCGCCTTCGCCGGGACCAAGCTGTACTTCGGCGGCGCCTTCTCGACCGTCAGCGGCTCGACCCGCCGGCGCGCCGCCGCCGTCAGCGCCGACACTGGATCGCTGTCGTCGTGGAACCCCAATGTCTCCAACGTGGTGTGGGCTATCGCCGCCTCCCCGGACGCCAAGACGATCTACCTGGGTGGCGCCTTCTCGACCGTCAAGGGCTCGACTCGCAAGAACCTCGCCGCCGTGTCGGCCTCGACCGGGTCCCTCACCGCCTGGAATCCCGCCGTCACTGCCCCGCTCCGCCGCCTCGAAGCAGTCGGCTCGCAGGTGTTCGTCACCATGGCCGGCCTGTCGACGGACGGCGGCAACCGGGTCGTGTCGTTCAACGCCGCGACCGGCGCCAAGCAGTGGGAGGGCACGGCCGACGGCGACGTGGTGGCTCTGGCCGTCGACGGGCCGACCGTCTACGCCGGCGGCCACTTCGACATCATCACCGGCAGCAACATCGCAGGAGAGCACATCCGCCACCATCTGGCCGCCTTCGACGCCGCGACCGGTGCCCTCAAGGCCTGGGCGCCGGCGGTCAGCGGATCGCACGGTGTCTGGACATTGTGGGCGTCCGCGGGCTCGGTAATTGCTGGTGGCGATTTTCAGGTCGTCGCCGCCACTGTTTCCGCCGGCGTCGCTCGCTTTCCCGCGGTGTAGTTACAGCGTTACTACCGTTTACGGCGGTTTTCGCGCCTCGCGAACGCTTACTCAGCTGAGATTCAGCCACTCAACGCATGTCCTGAACCGTTCGCCGATCCCTGGGAATGGCATCGTTTTACCGACCGTCAGCCGTGGCTTATCCTGCTGGCGTTCGGGGCCGGCGCGCGCCTGGCGCGCCGCGAGAACTAGGGGGGCGAGGGTTTTGGAGATCACCCGTCGAGACTTCTTCAAGGCGTCGGCGGCCGGTGGTGTCGCGGTGGCATGGGGGAGCTTCGGGCTCGACCTGTCGCCGGCCTACGCCGAGACGTCGCAGCTGAAGATCTCGCGCGCCACGGAAGTGCGCACGATCTGCCCTTACTGCGCCGTCGGTTGCTCGATGATCGCCTACCGGGCCGGCAGTAATTCCCTCAACGTCAAGCCGACACTGGTACACATCGAGGGCGACCCGGACAGCCCCATCAACGGCGGGACGCTGTGCCCCAAGGGCGCGTCGACGCTGCAGCTGGCCGTCAACCAGAACCGGGTGCTGCGGCCCAAGGTCCGCAAGCCCGGATCCGACGACTGGGAGGACATCGAGTGGAGCGAGGCGCTGGACCGCCTCG
>JAICGL010000261.1 GCA_025923175.1 Acidimicrobiia bacterium | reverse complement strand
GCCTCCAGAGCCGACAGGGCCTCCTCGAGGGACGACGGCACCTGGGGCACCTGCGCCAGTTCCTCAGGCGGGAGGTCGTAGAGGTCCTTGTCGAGCGGCTTGGGCGGCTCGATGCGGTTCTGGATCCCGTCGAGGCCGGCCATGAGCATGGCCGAGAAGGCCAGGTACGGGTTGCAGGACGGGTCGGGGCAGCGGTACTCGAGCCGCTTCGCCTTCGGGCTCTTGGAGTACAGCGGGATCCGCACCGACGCCGACCGGTTCCGCTGCGAGTACACCAGGTTGACCGGCGCCTCGTAGCCCGGCACCAACCGCTTGTAGGAGTTGGTGGTCGGAGCCGCGAAGGCCAGCACCGCCGGGGTGTGCTTGAGCAGACCGCCGATGTACCAGCGGGCCATGTCGGACAGGCCGGCGTAGCCGGTCTCGTCAAAGAACAGCGGCTGGCCGCCCTTCCACAGCGACTGGTGCACGTGCATGCCCGAGCCGTTGTCCTGGAAGATCGGCTTCGGCATGAACGTCACCGTCTTGCCGGCCGCCAGGGCCACGTTCTTCACGATGTACTTGTAGAGCATGACCTGGTCGGCCATCTTCAGCATCGAGTCGAAGCGCATGTCGATCTCGGCCTGGCCGGCCGTGCCGACCTCGTGGTGCTGCACCTCGATGGCGATCCCGCAGGCCTCGAGCACACGGACCATCTCCGACCGAAGATCCTGGTAGTGGTCGGTCGGCGAGACGGGGAAGTACCCCTCCTTGTACCGGGGCTTGTAGCCCTTGTTGCCGCCCACTTCCTCGGCGCCGGAGTTCCAGGCACCCTCGATCGAGTCGACGTAGTGGTACGAGGAGTTCTGGGTCTGGTCGAAGCGGACGGAGTCGAAGATGTAGAACTCCGCCTCGGGGCCGAAGTAGGCCGTGTCGGCCAGGCCGGTCCCCCGGAGGTAGTCCTCCGCCTTCTTGGCCACGTATCGGGGGTCACGGGAGTAGCTCTCGCCGGTGACCGGGTCACGGACGAAGCAGTTGATGTTGAGGGTGGGGTGGGGGCGGAAGGGGTCGACGACCGCCGTGTTGGGGTCCGGGATCAGGAGCATGTCGGACTCCTGGATCTCCTGGAAACCACGGATCGACGACCCGTCGAAGCCGTAACCGTCCTCGAACGCTTCCTCCGAGAGCTCATGGGAGGGGACGGAGAAGTGCTGCATCAGGCCGGGCAGGTCGCAGAAACGGAAGTCGATGACTTCGATGCCCTGGTCCCGAACCAATCCAAGGACGTCGCTCGGGGTGCGCTGCTCCACGCTAAAAACCTCCATCTCAAAAGCCCGGTCTCAGGCAGCGCAGCCTAACGAACCCTTCTCGGCGGCGCTCGAACGGAACTGACCGGGGACCCCGGGTTCGGGTGCCCCGAAAACACAGCTCGCCTAGCTGTAGGAAACGGCAGCGTGGCGGCCCGCGATTTCCCGGCCGTTTCTCTTGGATGAACGCTGCGTTAAACCGGCCGGTGGGAGGGGTCGCATGTGGTCGGCCGGGCGCCTCGGGCGGCAGTATGGCTCCATGGAACGCCAACTGGAGTACGTCCTCAGGACGGTCGAGGAGCGCAACGTCCGCTTCGTGCGCCTGTGGTTCACCGACGTTCAGGGGATGCTCAAGTCGTTCGCCATCACCCCGGCCGAGCTGGAGGACGCCCTCGATTCCGGGATGGAGTTCGACGGGTCGTGTATCGACGGGTTCAGCCGCATCCAGGAAGCCGACATGCTGGCCCGGCCCGACCCCGGAACGTTCGAACTCATGCACACCCCCGGCGAGGATGCCCCCGCCGCCCGGATGTTCTGCGACATCTACACCCCGACGGGTGAGCCGTTCGACGGCGACCCCCGCTACGTCCTCAAGCGCACGCTCGAGAAAGCCCGGGAGCGGGGCTTCACCTTCTACGTCAGCCCCGAGATGGAGTACTTCTACTTCCGCTCGGCGGTCGAGCCGATCCCGCTCGACCAGGCCAGCTACTTCGACCTGACCCCGTCCGACGAGGCGTCTGAACTCCGGAAGGCCACCATCCTGGCGCTGGAGAACATGGGCATCCCGGTGCAGTACAGCCACCACGAGATCGCCCCCTCCCAGCAGGAGATCGACCTCCGCTACACCGACGCCCTGACCATGGCCGACAACGTCATGGCCTTCCGGATGGTGGTCAAGGAGGTCGCCCAGAGCCGGGGCGTGTACGCCACCTTCATGCCCAAGCCGGTTGCGGGCTGGAACGGCTCGGCCATGCACACCCACCTGTCGCTCTTCGAGGGCGACGTCAACGCCTTCCACGACGCCGGTGACGAGTACGGCCTCTCGACGGTGGCCAAGGGATTCATCGCCGGGCTCATCCACCACGCCAAGGAGATCACCGCCGTCACCAACCAGTGGGTGAACTCCTACAAGCGCCTCATCCCCGGCTACGAGGCCCCGACCTACATCTGCTGGGCCCGCAACAACCGCTCGGCCCTCATTCGGGTGCCGATCCCCCGCCGGGGCGAGTCGGGGAGCCGGGTCGAGTACCGGGCCCCCGACCCCGCCTGCAACCCCTACCTGGCCTTCTCGCTCATGCTGGCGGCCGGCCTGCGCGGCATCGAGAAGGGCTACGAGCTGTCGCCGGAGGCGACCAACAACATCTTCGAAATGACTCCCGAGGAGCGGATGGCCGAGGGCATCGACAGCCTGCCGAACTCCCTGTTCGAGGCGCTCGAAGTGATGGAGCGCTCCGACCTCGTGGCCGAGGTCTTAGGCGAGCACGTCTTCGACTACTTCATCCGCAACAAGCGGCTCGAGTGGGCCGACTACAAGTCCTACGTGACCCCCTTCGAGATCAACCGGTACCTCGGGGTCTTGTAGTGGAGCCGTTTTTGGTCTTCCCGGACCCACCGCCGCCGCTCCTCGTCCAGACCCTGGATCTCGCTGGGTATTCCTGGAAGGCGGTGGCCAACGCCTCGGTGGCGGCCCAGCTCGAACCGCCCGACGGTTGGGCGGGAGCGGTCGTGGCTGCGGAGGGAGACGCCGAGGGCGCCTTCGTCATCTGCCGCTCGCTGCGCCGTCGGGACGTACCCGTCCAGCCCGTCCTCGTGCTGGTGGCCGGTAACCAGCTGGCCGACCTCGAGCTGCGGGAGGACCTCTTCGACGACTTCTGCCTCACGCCGTTCCACCCCAAGGAACTGGAGGCGCGGCTGCGGCTCCTGGCCTGGCGGGCCGGCCGGGCGACGGGCCCTGAGGTCGTCGAGTACGGCGACCTCGTCATCAACCTCGAGACCTACCAGGCGGCGGTCGGCGGGCGGCCGCTCGACCTCACCTACATGGAGCACGAGCTTCTCAAGTTCTTCGCCACCCACCCCGGCAAGGTCTTCACCCGCGAGACCCTGCTGTCGCGGGTGTGGGGCTACGAGTACTACGGCGGCGCCCGCACGGTCGACGTCCACGTGCGACGGCTGCGGGCCAAGCTGGGCGACGACCACGCCAGCTGGATCCAGACGGTCAGATCAGTTGGCTATCGGTTCGGCCAGTCCCGTTGGGGCGTCGGAGGGGCCGGCCGGGGCGAGAGCTAAGCGGCTTCCGGGTTCGCTTCGGACGGGCGTTCCGCCTCGGCCACGAGAGCCCGACCCACGAAAGCGCTCCACAGCGCACCGCCCACAAAAAGCGCGACTGGCCCCAATAGCAACATAACGATCACGACGATCGCAGCTCCCAACATGGGCCCCTACGGTAACCGGCCATCCGCTCGTACAATGAATCTCCGGCGTCCGCCCCCGGCGCCTCATCGTGGGGCGTAGGCCCACACCTCGACCTCGACCCGGGCGCCCAGTGGAAGGGCGGCCACGGCGACGGTGGAGCGGGCGGGCCGGTGCCCGGCGAAGGCGTCGGCGTAGATCTCGTTCATGACCGGGAAGTCGCCCATGTCGACAAGGAAGACGGTGGTCTTGGCCACGTCGCCCAGGGAGGCGCCGCAGTCCCCCAGCACGGCCGCGACGTTCGCCATTGCCTGCCGGGTTTGTTCGGCCACGCCTCCGTCGGCCAATTTCCCGGTCTCCGGATCGATCCCCACCTGGCCGGCCAGCGTCAGCCAGTCGCCTGCTCGGACGGCCGGTGAGTAAGGGCCGGCGGCGCCGGGGGCGCTCGGGGTCGGGACAGGCTCGGCGGGCATCGTCAACCTCCTTGTCGCAGACGGCCAAGGTAGGCGAGACCGACGAGGGCTTCACTCCGATGAGCATCGAAGAGGCCCGGGCGGTGGCCGACGCCATCTCAGGCCTCGACCGCGACACGCTCCTGGCCGAGCGGGCGGAAGCCGAAGCACAGCTCCGCGCTGCGGAGGCGACGCTGGGGATTCCCCCGGCCGCTTCGAACGGTGAGACGGCTCGTGAGCAGGAACCGGACGAAGCGACCCAGAAAACCCAGGATGTGGATGCGCCGCACGGTGCTTTGACGCTGCACGTCGAGGATCTCCGCCAGGCCGCGGCTGCGGCCCGGGCGGCCGACGAGGAATTGGCTCAGGCAGCCGCCGCCACGGAGCGGCCGCCGGGCGGCGGCGCCCAGCTCGGAACGGCCGAGTCGGCGTTCGCCCGGGCCCTCGAGGTCCAGGAGGACCTGCCGGCCGCCTGGCGTCGCCTGGTCGGCGCTCTGATCAGCGCCACCGGTATGGCGATCGTGATCGGGGCCCTGGGATGGAACATCTACTGGCTGCTGGTGCCGATCGCCCTCATCGCCATCCTGACCGTCGATCTCCGCCTGTCCGGGAAGGCCGCCCGGGAGGTGTCGGCCGAGGCGGCCCATGAGCTGGCCGCCGTCGGCGCGGAAGCGCTCGACCGCATTCGCCTGCACGGTGTGTCGGAAGAGGCGGAGGACCGCCTGGCCGCCGCCCGGGCCAACCGGGAGGCCGCCTACGCCCGCTTCGAGGAGCTGGCGCCGGGCCGCCTCCCGTCCGAGGTCGAGGAGATCATCGCCGATCACGAGGGCGCCGTGGCCGCAGCCGCGGCTGCCAAGTCTGAGGCCGCTGCCCGCCGAGCCGCCGCCGATGCCGGGCGCCTTCTGGCCGAATCGCTCCGCCGCGATGCGGCCGAGGAGCGGGCGCCCCAGCCGGCCGCTGAACCTGCCCCGGCGGAAGCCCTCGAGGTCGAACCGGAGGCCCCGGCCGTACCCGAAGAGGAGCAGGCGCCCGCCCCTGCAGAGGTCAGCGTCGCCGTATCCGAAGAGGTCGAGGCACCCGCCCCGGCAGAAATCAGCGTCGCTGTGCCCGAAGAGGAGCCGGTGCCGGAACCGGAGGCTCCCGTCGAGGTGCCGGCCACGGCCACCGAGTGGTGGTTCGGTTCGACGGAGGCACCGGCGCCGCCGGCGGCCGCCTCGGCCCCTGTGCGGGCCCTGGCCGAGCGCCTCTCAGCCGAAGGCCGCGAAGCGCTGGCCCGAATCGAGGCCCAGCTGGCCGCGCTCGAACGCGCCGATCACGCCAAGAAGTCGATCGAATGGCACGAAACCAACGGCTCCGCGGAGCCTGCGGCGGCGGAAGCGCCGCAGGAGAAGCACTAAGCGGCTTCGGGCTCCCAGGTCACCGTTTCGGCGCCGCCGCCGAAGCGGGGCACCCACTGGCGCTCGACGCCGTTGGTGCCGCAGCACCAGCACGAGCCGCCGCCCCGGCCGAAGACGTGGCACGTCCGGCAGAACCAGGCGTCGAAGGGGTTCGTGGGGTGGTAGAGGGCGCCGACGCTGCGGGCCTCACGGATGGTCTCCTCGAGCTCGGCCAGCCGCCGGGCGCCGCCGGGCGTGAGCCCACCAGCGGTCGACTCGAGAGCCTCGGTGATGGTGGCGGCGGTCGGCTGCATGATCTCCTCCGTCGGCAGAGCGCGCGTGCGATTGACTTCCCTATCGGCACGTTCGCGTCCTCTGCTTAAGTGCTGCCGGCAGAAGAGGAGAGCCCGACTTGGGCTCGTTTGGGCGGCGGGTTTGCGCAGTTAGCGCTTCGAAGCGGACGTCATCGCAGCCCGCAGGGCTACGAAGTCCTCGTCGGGGATCAGGTGCAGATTGCCCTGGAACGCCAGCTTCCAGTGCTCGGCCGGCCACTTCTTCACGTACTGGAGTCCGGGCCCGATCGCATCGGACGGGATCCAGTCCGACTCGTCGAGGACGACGTCGGGTGAGATCTTCACCCGCCACGGGTAGTCCTCACCCGGCTTCGACTGCCAGATGAGCTCGTGGTCCTCGTAGCCGTCGCTCTGGATCGTGGCGGTGGCTCCGAAGGCCTGCACCTTCGACACGTAGTAGACGAGGTTGTCGCCGGGCTGCATCT
>JAICGL010000260.1 GCA_025923175.1 Acidimicrobiia bacterium | reverse complement strand
GACAGGCTGACGTCTCCGTCGTCCGTATGGAACACGATGCTGCCGGTCAGGCAGATCAATGTCTTGTGGTAGGCGTGGTCATGCCACCCGTACTCGTAGCCGGGCCCGTTCGACCACGAAATCAGCTCGAGCCCCCTGGCCTCCAGTTCGGCGCGCACCTCTCCGGGAACACGACCAGCGGCCGGTAGCAACTGCGACCCCATGCATCGAACTCTACGATGCCCCGATTCCTCATCCTCGGGTGCGCGGCCCTCGAGGGAATGCAAAAGTGTCCGCAGCGGCGATGACACGCATCGTCACCGAGAAGGGAGACGAGCGATGGCGGTTGCGGTGCAGTTGGACTTCGAGGGCGCGACCCTCGAGCAGTACGACCAGGTCTGCAAGCTGATGGGCCTGACCCCCAAAGGGCCGGGGCCGGCTGGTGCGATCTCCCACTTCGCGACGATGACCGACTCAGGCCTGCGCGTCGTCGACGTGTGGGAGTCGAAGGAGCAGTTCGACGCGTTCGCGCGGGATCAGATCGGTCCGCTCTCCCAGCAGGCCGGATTCCCCGGGCCGCCCCAGATCCAGGTCTTCGAAGTCCACAACTACCTCACCCCGGGGGGCTGACCCCGGAGCTCACCCCTGGGGAGGGAGGGTGGCGAGCGTGGCGCGGGCGGTCGCCTGGGCGTCGGCGATGCAGTCGGGGATTCCGACACCGTTGTAGGGGGCGCCGGTGACGGCCAGCCCGGGGCAGGCGGCCAGGGCGTTGCGGATGCGGGTGACCCGGGCGAGGTGGCCCACGGTGTACTGCGGCATTCCCGCCGGGTAGCGGTGCACCTCGGTGTGAACCGGCGTGCCGCGGATTCCCGCCAGCGCGCCGAGTTCGGCGCGCACGAGGTGGACGAGGCCGTCGTCGTCGGCTTCCAGCACCCCTTCCCGGCCGATACCGCCGACGTAGCCGCGCACGAGGACATGCCCGGCGGGAGCCCGGCCGGGCCACTTGCCGGATCCCCAGGTGCCGGCGAGCAGGTGGCGTCCCTCGCCGCGAGGGACGACGAACCCGTAGCCGGCCGGCGGGGTGCCGACGTCGTCGGCCTGATAGGCCAGCGACACCGTGGCGGTCGAGGCGTGCTCGATCTCCTCGAGCGTGGTCGCAGCCACCGGGCAGAGCGGCCGGACGAGCACAGCGGTCACCGGTGCAGGTGTGGCCAGGATCACGGCGGCGGCCTGGAGCGTGGCACCGCCGTCGACGACGACCTCGTAGCCGCGGTCCACCGCCCGGATCGTCGTAACGGCCTGGCCGGCGCGCAGGTCGACGTTGAGCACACGCAGCCGGGCCTCGAGCGCTTCGATGAGCTCAGCCATGCCGGTCTGGAAGGAAACGAAGGGTGTTCGCCCAGGCGGCACTGGTCCGATCGTGCCGGCGGGGGCCGGCGCGTTGGATCCCTTGCGGCGCAACGGGTTCGCCAACGTTGGCAGGTGTGGCGCCAATGCGGCGCGGACCAAGCCGCCGTGGTTGCGCTCCATCTCGACGAAACGGGGGAACGTCGCCGGCAGGCTCAAGCGAGTGGCGTCCCCGGCGTGGATGCCGGCGAGGAGGGGCTCGACGACCCTTGCGTAGGCCTCGGGTCCCAGGCGGCGCGTGAAGAACTCGGCCACGGTCTCTTCGGCGCCCGGCGGACCGGACCGGCCGCCGTCACTGTCGGCGTCGCGGCGCCGGGGGACGACGACGTCGCCGACCAGGCGGGCCGCTCCGGCTGGTGACAGCAGGCCGGACCGCAGCAGCGACCACGCCCGGGTCGGGGAGCCGAGCACGAGGCCTTCGGGCAGCTCGCGCAGCCGGCCCCGAGACCAGACGAAGGTGCGCCGGTCCTCCGCTTTCGAGTTCACCAGTCGATCGCTGATGCCGAGCCGGTTGACCAGGGCGAGACCGGCGGGCTTCGTCGACAGGAACGAGTCGGCTCCCGCTTCGACCACGAGCCCGTCAACCCGGTTCGTCGTGATCTTGCCGCCGAACCGGCCGGCGGCCTCGACGACCGTGACCGCGACTCCCGCCTCGGCCAGCTCCAGCGCCGCAGTGAGGCCGGCGATCCCGCCGCCCACTACCACGACCGGCCCGGCGGTCACCGGTTACGAATCCGGGCCGAGGTGCTCGTCGATCAGCGCGACCAGCGTGTCGGCCAGAGCGTCGGAATCGTTGAGCATGGGCATGCGTT
The DNA here is from genome assembly GCA_025923175.1 of Acidimicrobiia bacterium. Classification (GTDB taxonomy): domain Bacteria; phylum Actinomycetota; class Acidimicrobiia; order IMCC26256; family BP-133; genus BP-133. The sequence continues at coordinate 4,127 of JAICGL010000260.1, read as the reverse complement.
CGAGCCGGAGGCCGAGCTTCTCGGCCCGGGCCCGGAACTCGATGTCGATGTCGTAGAGCGTCTCGACATGGTCGGAGACGAATCCGATCGGCGCGATCACCACGCCGGGTACACCGTCAGCGGCCAGCGCGTCGAGTGTCGGCTCCACCTCCGGGCCGAGCCACGGCTCAGGGGAGCGGCCCTGGCTCTGGTAGGCGAAGGTGGTCGGCTGCCCCGCCGGCAGCTGCGCGATGACCGCCTCCATGGTGGCCCGCACCTCGTCGGGATAGGCGTCTCCCTCACGCAGGATCCGTTCGGGGAGGCTGTGAGCGGTGAAGAGAACGGGAACGTTCCGCCGCTCCTCGTCGGCAAACCGGCCGAGGGCTTCGCTCACCCCTTCCGCCAGCGCGGCCACCAGACCGGGGTGGGTAGCCCACGACTTCACCGCCGACAACGGGATCTCGCCGCCGCCGACGTCGGTGCGGGCGTCGGCCAGTTTCTCCAGGTACTTCTCCACCGTCATCGAGGAGAACTGCGGCGCCATGCAGATCCCGATGACGCAGTCGGGGCCGTACTCGATGACGTCACCCCAGGCTTCGGCGATCAACGGATGCCAGTGCCGCAGCCCGACGAACACCCGCACCGGCCGGCGGGCTTCGACCTTGGCGGCCAGCGCCCGGGTGATCTCCAGCACCGGCGACTTCCCACCGGTCGCCCGGTAACGCTCCCGAATCTCCTCCACCAGCTCCGGTGACGTGGGCCGCCCACCACGCAGATCCAGAAGGTAGGGCTCCACGTTCTCCAGCGAGTCGGGCCCTCCAAGGGCCATCAACAGGACAGCAACCTTTGCGGAGCTCACCCGGTACGCCTCGTCGCCCGGTGCACGAGGTCGGCGACGAACCCGACGGCCTCCGGCGGCGTCTCGGGCAGGATGCCGTGCCCGAGGTTGAAGATGTGGCCCGGCCGGGCGTCGGCCCGCTTCACGATGTCGAGGACCCGCCGCTCGATCTCCTGCTCCGGGGCGAAGAGCGCCACCGGGTCGAGGTTCCCCTGTACGGCCAGGTCGCGGCCGGCGGCCGCCCATCCCTCGTCGAGCGGGATGCGCCAATCGAGGCCGATGACGTCGCAACCGGCGGCGGCCATCAACGGCAGCAGCGTGTTGGCGCCCGTCCCGAAATGGATGCGCGGCACGCCGAGCTCAGCCAGCGCGCTGAAGATCCGCTGCGAATAGGGAGAGGCGTACTCGGCGTAGTCGTCGGGCGAGAGGGCCCCGACCCACGAGTCGAACAGCTGCACGGCCTGGGCGCCCGCCGCCACCTGGGCGGCCAGGAAGTCGGCCACGGCGTCGGACAGGCGGCCCATGAGGTCGTGCCACGCGTCGGGATCGCGGTACATCAGCCGTTTGGTCTCGATGTAGTTCCGTGATCCGCCGCCCTCGATGGCGTAGCTGGCCAGCGTGAACGGGGCACCGGCGAAGCCGATGAGCGGCACCTCGCCGGCCAGGGCGGCGCGGGCCTGGCGGATCGACTCCAGCACGAACCCGAGGTCGGCGTCGGGCCGCACCGCCCCGAGGGCCGCCACGTCGCCCGCAGTCCGTATCGGGTTGGCGATGACCGGCCCCTCGCCGGCGGCGAACTCCAGCGACAGGCCCATCGGCTCGAGCGGCAGGAGGATGTCGGCGAAGATGATGGCGGCGTCGAGGTCGAACCGGCGGATCGGCTGGAGCGTGACCTCCACCGCCAACTCCGGCGTCTTGCACACCTCGAGAATGCTGTGCCCGGCCCGGATCTCCTGGTACTCGGCGAGGTAGCGCCCGGCCTGGCGCATGAACCACACCGGCGTGCAGTCGACCGGCTCACGCCGGCACGCTCGGAGAAAACGGTCTGACATCGGCAACACTCTATGGTCGGAATCCCCCCGTCCGGCCCAACGGGCCAAGCAGCAGCGAGGAGGCCGTCATGATCGAACGCAACGCCATCTACGTCGCCGGAGCGTGGGTCCCCTCCGGTGGTACCGGCACGATCGACGTGTACGGCGCCGCCACCGAAGAGGTCGTGGGCCGCATCCCCGACGGTGTGGCGGACGACGTCGACCGTGCCGTCGGCGCCGCCAAAGCCGCCTTCCCGGAGTGGTCGGCGACTGCTCCCGAGGAGCGGGCCAAGCACCTCCAGCGGATCCAGGAGGGGCTCTTCGCCCGCCAGGACGAACTGGCCCAGCTCATTGCCACCGAGGTGGGCATGCCGCTCAAGCTTGCGGCCATGATCCAGGTCGGCCTGCCCTCGGCTCAGGTGGGCAACTACGCCCAGATCCTCAGAGACTTCCGCTTCGAGGAAGAAATCGGCCACAGCCTCGTCGTGCGTGAGCCGATCGGCGTCGTCGGCTGCATCACGCCCTGGAACTACCCCCTCAACCAGATCATCGCCAAGGTCGCGCCCGCGCTGGCCGCCGGCTGCACCGTGGTCCTCAAGCCGTCAGAGGTCGCGCCGCTCAACGCCTTCGTCCTGGCGGACGTCATCGACGAGGCGGGGCTGCCGCCCGGGGTCTTCAACCTCGTGTCCGGCGTCGGCCCGGTCGTCGGCGAGGCGATCGCCGCCCATCCCGACGTCGACATGGTCAGCTTCACCGGCTCCACCCGGGCCGGGAAGCGGGTGGCTGAACTGGCCGCCTCCAGCGTGAAGCGGGTGGCGCTCGAACTCGGCGGCAAGTCGGCCAACGTGATCCTGCCCGACGCCGACCTCGAGAAGGCCGTTTCGGTCGGGGTGACCAACTGCTACCTCAACTCGGGGCAGACCTGCACCGCCTGGACGCGCATGCTCGTCCCTCGCGACCGCCTCGCCGAGGCGGAGCAGATCGCCGCCGCCCGGGCCGAGCGGTACCGGGTCGGCGACCCCCTGGCCGACGGCACCAACCTCGGGCCACTGATCTCCGACGTCCAGCGCGACCGGGTACGGGGCTACATCGAGAAGGGCATCGCCGAAGGGGCCAAGCTCGTCACCGGTGGTGCCGAACCGCCCGACGGCCTGGAGAAGGGCTACTTCGTGCGGCCCACCGTCTTCTCCGAGGTGACGCCCGATATGACGATCGCCCAGGAGGAGATCTTCGGGCCCGTCCTGTCGATCATCCCCTACGACACCGAGGACCAGGCCGTCGAGATCGCCAACGGCACGATCTACGGCCTGGCCGGCGGCGTGTGGTCGGGTGACCAGGCCCATGCCGAGCAGGTGGCCCGCCGGCTGCGGACGGGCCAGGTCGACATCAACGGCGCGATGTACAACCCGCTGGCACCGTTCGGCGGCTACAAGCAGTCGGGTGTCGGACGGGAGAACGGGCGGATCGGCTTCGAGGAGTTCCTCGAGACGAAGTCACTCCAGCGCTAAGTCGCGCCGCCGCGCAAACCCTCAGAGCGCATCGGAGCCGGACTCGCCGGTCCGCACCCGGACGAGCCGGTCGACCGACACCGCCCAGATCTTCCCGTCGCCGATCTTCCCGGTCCGCCCGGTGGTGGCGATGATGTCGATCACCTTGTCGGCGTCGGACGTGTCGACCAGCACTTCGAGCTTGACCTTGGGCACGAAGCTCAGCGTGTACTCCGCCCCCCGGAAGACCTCGGTCTTCCCTCCCTGACGGCCGAACCCCTGCACCTCGCTGACAGTCATGCCGACGACGCCAGCGCCCCGCAGCGCCTCCTTCACGTCCTCGAGACGGTGCGGTTTGATGACGGCGGTGACCAGATGGACCACTGTTTCCTCCTCAGACCTTCGGGAACGAGGTGGCCGGCGAGTTCATGCGTCGACCGTATGAAGGCTTTGTGTCACGAGCATTCGCGAAATGTTTCCGAAAGAAAAACGTCAGGTTCGGGCCCGTCCAGCAGTCTCTTAGCTGTGGGCGACCTCCCGCTCGCCGTCGAAGTCGACGAGGTGGACCTCCACGTCGAGGGCGTCGCTGACGTGGGCCCGGCAGCTGGCGGCGGCCCGGCGGCACAGCTCGGAGAGCGGTTCGAGAACGTTTTCGGCCACGCTCACCTCGAAGAAGTGGCGGGCCGTGGCGGTGGCGGTGGCGGCCTCGACGACGGCTGCCGGGGCGTTGGCGGCCCGGGCGACCTCCGCCAGGAGGTCGGTGGCGACCTCGGAGCGGTGGAAGTGGGTCAT
>JAICGL010000259.1 GCA_025923175.1 Acidimicrobiia bacterium | reverse complement strand
GGTCGACCCGCGGCGCCGCACCCTGACCAACGTCACCGCCGGGGGGAAGGTCCGCCTCGGCGGCGCCTACGGGTTCTGCATGTACCGCAGCCCGGTCACCGGCACGTACTACGCCTTCGGGGTCAGCCCGGCCGGCCGGGTCGAGCAGCTCGAACTGTTCGACGACGGTGGGCTGGTCAACGGGCGCCTGGTCCGCACCATCGACGTCGACCCGGAACCGGTCGAGAATCCCGACGGGTTCCGGGACATGGAGGACCACCTCGAGGGCTGCGTCGCCGACGACGGAACGGCCCGCCTCTACATCGGCGAGGAGAACCGCGGGATCTGGGAGTACGGCGCCGAACCGGCCGACCCGGCCGGCCGGTCCGACCGGACCCTGGTCGACTCCACCGAACCGCACGGTGGCCACATCGCCCCCCAGGTCGAAGGGCTGACGATCGTGTACGGCCCCGGCACCACCGGCTTCCTCATCGCCTCCTCACAGGGCGACCACACCTACACGGTCTACCGCCGAGAGCCGCCCCACGAGTTCCTCCGCAAGGTCTCCGTGGCCGCCGGCCCGAACGCCGACGGTTGCCAGCGGACCGACGGAATCGACGCCGTGGCCACCGCCCTCGGGCCGGCCTTCCCCCGGGGTGTCTTCGTCTGTCAAGACAACACCAACACCGAGCCGTCCAAAGGAAACCAGAACTTCAAATACGTTCCCCTCGAACAGGTCGTGCCGCTCTGACCCGAACGGCGCCCATCGGGCGGCTCTAGGCCGGCCAGCTGCGGGGCGAGCCGCCCGCGTCAGTCGTCGTCGTCGGAGGGCGGTTCTCCGGGGTCGTCGTCCGGGTCGTTCGGGCCATCGTCGTCGTTGACGTCGTCGGCGTCGTCATCGGGCCCGTCGTCGTCAGGACCGTCGTCGTCGTTCTGCGCGGAGGTGACGGCGTACGCCTGGTCGAGGTTGACCTCCACCTGGGTCCCGTCCGGCTTGCGGACCTCGACGCCGTAGACGGCACCGCCGTCGCCCATCTCGGTGTCGGTGACCTCACCACCGCCCACGTGGGCGACAGCGGCGGCGACCGCCCGGTCGTGCGGTTCTCCCGTCAGCGGAGCGTCGTCATCGGCCGGGGCCGTCACCGCGGTCGCGCCGACGACGCCGGAGGCGATGGCGACACCGGTGATGCCGAGGACGGCGGCGAGGAGCCACCTCTTCATGTTCATCGTCATGCTCCTGACTCGCGTCTCGTATCGAGATCCTGTCCGGGGTCCCTGACTCTTGCCTGAACCGGCGCTCTTCAGCCTCTGTTCAGTGAGTTCCCCCACAATCAGCCGGGTCGATACCACCCGAAGGGGGACTGGGGACGTGAGGAAAAGGATCTTGTTCACATCGTTGCTGGTGGCGGTCGCGGCTGTCGCCTGTAACGGCGCCGACACCGATCGCGAGACCGCGGCCGGCCCAGGCTCCTCGGGCGATTCCGAGGCGATCAACCCGGCTGACTTCAGCTCCAACATCACCCACCCGCTGTTGCCCCTATCGTCGACCCGGAACCGAGAGTTCGTCGGCCACCAGAAGAAGGACGACGGTGGCACGAGCGAGATCCGCGTCGTGAGCCGGCTCCTCGACAAGACCGACACCATCGCCGGGGTCAATGTGGCCGTCGTCGAAGTCACGGAGCACAAGGACGGACAGCTGCTCGAACTGACCGAGGACTACTACGCCCAGCATCGCGACGGGACCGTCTGGTACTTCGGCGAGCGCGTGACCGACTACAAGGACGGCAAGCCCGTCGGCCACGAGGGACAGTGGCTGGCCGGAGAGAACGGCTACCGGCCCGGCGTCTTCATGCCGGCCTACCCGACGGTGGGCCAGGAGTTCGCGCCGGAGCAGATTCCGGGTGTGGCGGACGAACGCGCCAAGGTCCTGGAACTGGACGTCGAGGTGACGGTCCCGGCCGGGAGGTTCACCGGGTGCATGAAGACGGAGGATCGCGACCTGCTCGACAGCAAGACGGAGTTCAAGTTCTTCTGCCCCCGGGCGGGATTGGTCCGCGAGGAGAGCGCGAAGGGGAGCAGCGAGCTCGTCCGCCTCGCCTGAAGCCGGACCCCGGGGCAGCCCGAACCCTCAGATGTAACTAGCGTGGCCCGACCACGCCGGATGAGGGGGAGGGGATTGCGGTGAGCGAGGCCCTGAAGGGATTCGATCCCAAGTCGATCTACGACGAGGCGTCGCGTGACTACGAGGACGCCGCCAGAGACTTCTGGCAGTACATCTCTCTCCGGACGGTCGAGCGGCTCGGCGTCCGAGCCGGCGAGCGCGTCCTCGACGTTCCCTGTGGCAGCGGCGCATCGCTTGTGCTGGCCGCCGAGCGGGTGTCACCCGGGGGAACCGTGGTGGGGATCGACTACGCCGAGCAGATGGTGGTCATCGCCCGGGAGAAGGCGCTCTCCGCGGGGCTCGCCAACGTGGAGCTCTCGGTCGCCGACATGACAACACTCGACTCCAACCAGGAACCATTCGACGCGGTGGTGTGCTCGCTGGGGCTCTTCTTCGCCGACGACATGCCCGGCTTGCTCCGATCGTTGTGCGACCTGCTGCGACCCGGCGGCCGGATCGGGGTGGCGGTGTTCGGTGAGCTCGTCTTCGATCCGATGCGCCAGGTGTTCGTCGAGACGGTCGCCGAGCTGGCGCCTGGCCTCGAGGTCCTCCAGCCCTGGCGACGCACGGAGGACCTGTCGGTCCTGCGCGGTGTCTTCGAGGCGGCCGGGATTGCGGACGTCGACATCGTGACGGACGACGATCGTCTGCCGCTCCGCTCCCCTGACGACTGGTGGCGCATCATCATGGGGTCGGGCTTTCGCCGGACGATCGCCGCCCTCGACGACTCGACGGCCGGCGAGCTCCGCAAGCGCTGCGATGCCTGCATCGCGGAGAACGCGATCGACCACATCGTCAGCCGGACTCACTACGCCGTCGCCGGCGCGAAGACGTGATCCTCGACTCGGTCCTCGATGCTCACGGCGGGCTCAAACGGTGGCGCGAGTTCTCCCGGGTTCGGGCGACGATCGTCACCGGCGGCGAACTCTTCGAGACCAAGGGTTTGCCCCAGGATCCGACCCCCCGGCAGATGACCGTGGCACTGCACGACGAGTGGGCCTCGGTGACGCCCTTCGGCGCCCCGGACCAGCGAACCGACTTCACCTCCGGCCGGATCGCCATCGAGAAACTCGACGGCACCGTCGTGACCGAGCGCGCCGATCCCCGGGCGTCGTTCGCCGGCCACGAGCTGACGACCCCCTGGGACCCCCTGCACCGGGCCTACTTCAACGGCTATGCGATGTGGATCTACCTCACCACGCCGTTCGTCCTGACCCTGCCGGGCGTCTCGGTCGCCGAGATCGAGCCGCTTCGGGAGGACGGCGAGCTGTGGCCGGGCCTCCAGGCGGACTTCCCGCCCGAGATCGCCACCCACAGCCGGCTGCAGGAGTTCTACTTCGGCCCCGACCACCTACTCCGGCGCCACGACTACCGGGTCGACGTGGCCGGCAGCTTCCCCGCCGCCCAGTACGTCTCCGACATCGTCGACGCCGGCGGTTTCCGTCTTCCCACCCGCCGCCGGGCCTACCTCGCCGACCCCGCCGGTCGCCCGATCCGCGACCGGCTCATGGTCTCCATCGACCTCAGTGACATCGAATTCGAGTAGTGCTGCGGCGCTCGCTCAGCGGCCGACGGCCCGCTGGAGCTGAGCCTTGTTCATCTTCGAGCGGCCGGGGATGTTCTTCGCCTTGGCCTCGTTGTAGAGCTGCTCCTTGGTCCGCCCGCCGGGCCCCTTGTGCGAACGCAGCCCGCCCCGCCGGCCCGATGAGATGTCCTGGGTCGAGGTGCGGCTCGATTCCTTTGCCTCGCCGGAGCGGGCCCTCTCTTTGTTGACGGTGCGAGCGGCGATCTGCTTGGCGGTGCGCTCGCTGCGGCCCCGGTCCTCGAGCCCTTCCTTGATGTGCTCGTACTGCCGTTCTCGCTTGGCATTCCAGGCCTGCTGCGGCATGGCGGCCTCCTTTCGCAACTCCAACCTGAGTCGTTGATACCCAAAACGAGGATCCACCCAGCCCCTCACGGAACGTGCCGTGGCGTCCGTCACGCATAACGTGGGCACTCGTGAAGACCGGTCAGTCTGGGCGGCGGTATCTGAGAGTGGCGCTTCGGTCCGCCGGTCTGTACGCCCTGACGATGGTGGCGGTGGTCATCCTCGTGTTCACGCTGCCGCGGGCCATGCCGGGCGACCCTCTGGCCGCCCTCGACGATCCGGACAACAGCGTCTACGTCACCGATCCGGCGGTGCGGGACAAGGTCCGGGCCTACTACGGGCTCGACGATCCGCTTCCCGAGCAGTTCCAGCACTACGTCGGACGGCTGGCCCGGGGGGATCTCGGCTATTCGATCGCCCGGAAGCGGCCGGTGGCGAGCCTGCTGCGCGCCCACCTCCCCTGGACCCTGCTCCTCATGGGAGTGGCGATCGTGCTGGCGTCGCTCCTGAGCTTCGTGGCCGGGGTGGCCGCAACGTGGCGACGAGGACGCATCGGCGACCGGTCGTTGATGACGGGCATGACCGTGGCCCAGGCCGTCCCCGAGTACGCCATGGCCGCCGTGCTGCTCATCGCATTCGCCGTCGTCCTCCCCATTTTTCCCCTGGCCGGCGCCCGCACGTCCTTTGCCGACCACGGAACCGTCGCCGGCATGCTCGACGTCGCCTACCACCTCGTGCTGCCGGCCGCTGCCCTCACCCTGTCCCTGCTCGGCACCAAGTTCCTGCTGGTGCGGAACACGATGATCTCCGCCCTCGGCGCCGATTACATGGTCCTGGCCCGGGCCAAGGGGTTGCCCGACCGGCTGCTCAAGTACCGCCACGCCGGGCGCAACGCGCTCCTGCCGTTCCTGACGGTCGTCGGTATCCAGGCGGGCTACGCCGTCGGCGGCGCCGTCTTCGTCGAGTCGGTCTTCGCCTACCCGGGCATGGGGAGCCTGATTTTGGGGGCGGTCGAGGCTCGCGACTACCCGGTGCTGGAGGCGACGTTCCTTGTGCTCGCGCTGGTCGTGCTGGCCGTGAACCTCCTGTTGGAACTGGTCTACGCCCGTATCGACCCGAGGGTGGGTGCCGAGTGACCGCCGTCGCACGCCCCGGCGTCCGGTTGGGTGAGCGCCGGCGGACGTCGCCGTTCCCGGCCATCGGGTGGGTCGGGCTGGCGATCGTGGCGCTGTTCGTCGGGCTCGCTCTGGCCGCGCCGTGGCTCACCTCGTACCGGACGACCCAACTGGCGGGAAGCCCCCTCGAGGCACCGAGCACCGCTCACCTCCTCGGTACCAACGGCGTCGGCCAGGACCTGGCCACCCAGCTCCTGAACGGCGCCCGGGTCTCGCTGTTTGTCGCCGTCCTGGCCGGGGGTGGAACGCTCATCATCGGAGCGCTGATCGGCATGCTGGCCGGGTGGGCCGGAGGCCTGGTCGACGCCGTCCTGATGCGGTTCGTCGACCTCGTGCTGGTCGTGCCCAAGGTCCCGCTCCTCATCGTGATCGCGACCTACGCCGGCCCGAGCCTGCCCGTCATCTCAGTGATCATCGCCCTGACCGGATGGCCGCCGACGGCCCGGATCGTGCGGTCCCAGGTCCTGTCATTGCGCCGCCGGGCGCACATCAAGGCCGCGGTCGGCTTCGGCGCGACGACGGGCCAGGTCCTCCGTCGCCATATCCTTCCCGAGGTCGGCTTGATCCTGACCGCCGGCCTCGTGGGCGCGGCCGGCCGGGCCATCGCCTTCGAGGCCGGGCTCGCCTTTCTCGGTCTGGGGGACCCGAGCCGGGCCAGTTGGGGCGCCATCCTGCGCGACGCCATCGGTTTCAGGGGGATCTTCTTCACCGACGCCTGGAAGTGGTGGCTGGTCCCGCCGGTCGCAGCGATCAGCCTGCTCCTGCTCGGCGTGACGTTCGTCGGCGTCGGTCTCGAACAGCGGATCAACCCCCGGCTGAGCCGGCACACATCATGACCGTGCGCCGAAGCCAAACGACCGGCCGGAGGTCCACGTGGTTCGCGCGGTCGGGAGGTGGCTGAGGTGCACGGAGCGGCGCTCACGATCGACGGGCTCCGGGTCACCTATCCGGGGCCGCCGCCGGTCCGGGCCGTCGACGATCTCTCGTTGACCGTCGCCGCCGGTGAGTGCCTCGGCATCCTCGGCGAGTCGGGATCGGGCAAGTCCACCCTCGGCCGGAGCGTTCTCGGCCTTGCCGGCACGGCGGCCGTCGAGGGGAAGATCCGCCTGGGCGACGTCGACCTCATCGCCCTCGACGAGGACGGG
>JAICGL010000258.1 GCA_025923175.1 Acidimicrobiia bacterium | reverse complement strand
TGGTCCTTCTCCAGCGTGCTGATCAGGCGGGTGTCGTTCTTCAGCTGGTGGTCGTCGGCCCGCTCCTCTTCGTGGTAGCGGCCCTTCAGCCCGGCGGCGTAGTAGTTGGCGGCGTTGGTCGACGTCTCAGCCCCGAACAGGTCGAGCGACACGCTGTAGTGGAAGTTCAGGTAGCGCTGCAGCGTGGCGACGTCGATGCCGCCGAACTGGCGGATGTCGTCGGTGTCGTGCTCCTTCATGAGCTCGACCGTCCGCTGCACCACCCGTCCTACACCGGAGGCGCCCACGAACATGTGGTGGGCTTCCTCTTTCAACATGAACTCGCATGTCCGCGACAGCGGGTCGAACGCGCTCTCCCGCAGCGAGGCCAGCTGGTACTTGCCGTCCCGGTCGGTGAAGTAGGTGAAGAAGAAGAACGAGAGCCAGTCGGGCGTCTGCTCGTTGAACGCACCGAGGATGCGGGGGTTGTCGAGGTCGCCCGAGTTGCGCTCCAGCAGCGCCTCGGCCTCGTCGCGCCCGTCGCGCCCGAAGTAGCGATGCAGCAGGTAGACCATGGCCCACAGGTGCCGGCCCTCCTCCACGTTGACCTGGAAGAGGTTGCGCAGGTCCCAGAGCGACGGCGCCGTCTCGCACAGCCTTCGCTGCTGCTCGACCGAGGCCGGCTCGGTGTCGCCCTGCACCACGATCAGGCGGCGGAGGTCCGCCCGGTGCTCGCCGGGGACGTCCTGCCAGACCGGGTCGCCCATGTTGTCGCCGAAGGCGATCGTGCGCTTCGGGTCCTGCCCGGCGAGGAAGATCCCCCAGCGGTACTCCGGCATGTGCACGAAGCCGAAGTTGGCCCAACCCTCCTGGTCCGTCGAGATGGCGGTGCGGAGGTAGACGTCCTTGTCCTGGAAGGCGACAGGCCCGAGGTCCCTCCACCACTGGAGGAATTTCGGCTGCCACGACTCGAGCGCCCGCTGTAGCCGTCGGTCGCTGGCCAGGTCGACGTTGTTCGGGATCTTTTCCGAGTAGTCGATGGTCGGTGCGGCCATGAGGATCAAACTCTCTTTCGGTCGTAGGACGGACGCGATCCAGTGCCGTAGCGGCGTAGTGCGCCGTCGGGACCCGAGGCGTTAGGGCGCTGGAAGATCCAGTTCTGCCAGGCGGTCAGCCGGCCGAAGATCTTGGTTTCGATTGTCTCGGGCCCGACGAAACGGTAGTTGGCCTCGAGACCGGTGAGGGCGTCGGGCGAGAAACTGGCCCGCTCCTCGAGGGTGAGGCGGATCTCGTCTTCCCAGTCGATGTCGTCGGGTGTGAACGTGACGAGGCCGAGCTTCGACGCCTCGTCGGCCAGGAGATGCTTGCTGAGCGTTGACCGGACCGCCTCGAGTTCGTCGTCGCGGCCGTAGTAGCGGCTCTGCAGGCGGGTGAGCCCGTTGGACATGACGTACCAGCCGTCATTGGCGTCGGTGAGCACGACCTCGGCCGGCGGCAGGTCGTCGTCGGCGTCTTCGAAGGTGCCTTCGAGCATGAAGGACCGGTCGGCGGCCAGGACCAGCTCGGCCAGCGTGCCGGCGAAGCAGCTGCCCGGCGTGACCAGCGTGACGAGCGTGCGAGCCGACAGGTCGAGCCGCTTCAGCGTGCGCTGCCAGTAGAGCCGGATCTCGCGGACCAGCCAGTGGTCCGCGTGCTCCCGGAGGACGTCGTCGACGGCCAGGGCGGCGGCGATATCACCCTTGGTCTGCAGCACCCAGGTGCCGATCTCGGGCTCGTTGAAACGGAGGTGGAGTAACCCGTCGTCCAGCTCCCGGCAGGCCGCCAGGGCCCAGAATCCGGACCCGGCTTCGACGATGGCGTCGGGCGTGGTCGGCAGCGCCTCGGCGGACGGGCCCGTCAGTGTGAACCAGGCGGTTCCCAGCTCCCGGTCGAGGCGGATCTCGACGTTGGGGTAGCGGATGGTGTCGCCCTCGATGGAGCGCTCCAGTTCCGTGAGCTCGATGCCTTTGGCGTCGGCCGGACGGTCGGAGGCTTCGGCCCGGGCCATGGCCCGCTTCTTCGCCTCCTCCTCGAACTTCGTGCGGGGGGCGATGGCGTCGACGAGGCCCCACTCGACGGCCTGGTTGCCCCGGATGCCCTCGGTGCGGGTGGCGAACACGTCGGCGAGGTCGCGCCGGACGTGGCGCTTGTCGACCACGCGGGTCAGACCGCCGGTGCCGGGCAGCACGCCGAGGAGCGGCACCTCGGGCAGCGACACGGCCGAGGAGCGGTCGTCGACGAGGAGGATGTCGTCACAGGCCAGCGCCAGCTCGTAACCGCCACCGGCGGCGGTGCCGTTGACGGCGGCCAGCCAGGTCTGCTGTGACCCTGTGGTGGCGTCCTCGATGGAGTTGCGGGTCTCGTTCGTGAACTTGCAGAAGTTGACCTTGTGGTGGTGGGAGGCGCCCGCCAGCATCTGGATGTTGGCTCCGGCGCAGAACATCTTGTCGAGCCCGCCGCTCACGATCACGGCCCGCACCTCGGGGTGCTCGAAACGGAGCCGCTGGACGGCGTCGTTGAGCTCGATGTCGACCCCCAGGTCATAGGAGTTGAGCTTGAGCTGGTAGCCCTCGTTGAGGCCGCCGTCGGCGTCGACCTCCATGGTCAGCCGGGCGAGCGGAGGCTCGATCTCGAGGCGCCAGTGACGGTACGACGATGGATGGCGATCGAAGGTGACCGGCCGCTCGTTGCGCTCACTCGACACGTTGCTCTCCCCCTCGCTGTTCACCATATTAACATTCTACAATATTTTGGTGTAGAGTCAATAATCTGTAGACTATTGAATCACGTGCCATTCTCATTGCCGTGACGGAGGCCGTTCCCAGCGAGCAGTGGGCCCGCCGCAGCCAGGCGCTGGGGGTGCCGTCGACCCGCGGCTACCTCCTGACCGTCCTCGGTGAGTTCGTGCTGCCGGTCGGCGGCCGGGTGTGGACGGCGGCGCTGCTCGACTCCCTCGGCGCCCTCGGCGTGGAGGAGCGCACCGCCCGCCAGGCGGTCTGGCGCTCGGCTGAGCGGGGCCTCCTCGAGTCGGAGCGGATCGGCCGCCGCACCCGGTGGGCCCTCTCCGACGCCGCCCGCCGCCTGCTGACGGAGGGCACCCGGCGCATCTACTCCCTGCACCGCGAGCCCCGGCCGTGGGACGGACGCTGGCTGCTCCTCTACGTCTCGGTCCCCGAGTCGCAGCGCGACCTGCGCCACCGGATGCGCAACCGCCTCGGCTGGGCGGGCTTCGCCTCGCTCGGGTCGGGTACGTGGGTCAGCCCCTGGATCGACCGGGAGATCGAAGCCCGCGAGGTCCTCGACGACCTCGGGCTGGCCTCCGCCGCCAAGTCGTTCATCGCCAAGCCGGGCGGGATCGGCGACGTCAACGAGATGGTGTCGTCGACCTGGCCGCTCGGGGAGATCGCGGCCGGCTACGACGCGTTCCTCGAACGGTTCGGCACGGCGCCGCCCGCTGAGTCGGGCTACGACGCCTTCGTCAATCAGGTGCGCCTGGTCCACGAGTGGCGCCGCTTCCCCTTCCTTGATCCCGACCTTCCCGGTGACCTCTTACCCCGCGACTGGAGCGGCTATCGGGCGGCGGAGCTGTTTCACCGCCTCCACGAGCAGTGGCGGTCGTCGGCCTGGTCGTGGTGGCGGGAGCGGATGGAGGCGTCCGGCCCGATGGTGACGAGCTAGCTTCCAAACTCATGGAACTCGCTTTTGTCGGCGCCAACCCGTCCGCCTTGCTGTGGGACGGCGACCAGGCCACCGCCTTCGTCTCCATCTGGCAGGTGGACTGGTCCGAGGAGGGGCCGGGCGGCGCGGTGGTGTACTGCCGCCCCGGCGAGTTCCGGTTGCTGTGCGATCCACCGCTCCTGGGCCGCTGGCTGTTCGACAACTTCGTCACGCACGCCGCGGAGCTGAATCAATTCGACCTTCCGGCACGGCCGGCGGTGGAGCAGGCAAAGGTCTCGGTCGACCTCGATCTCACCGCCGGCCTCCACGCCACAGCCGGCGACCTCAACATCCGCATCACCGGGATCCTCGACCGCCGGCGGCGGCTCGACTCGAGCCTCCGGTTGGGCGGCGTCCCCTGGTCGCTGTGCAACATCCACATGCCGTGTCGGACGGCGCGGATCGAGGCCGGCGGCGCCGTCGTGCCCGGCCTTCCCCGCTACAAGGAAGGGCCGCCCATCGGCTCGAGTGCCTTTCTGGCCGTGGCCGAAACCTGGGCCCGCCTCTGAGGTCGGATTGCTGTGACCGCAACGACTCCGACCTTCGACGCCGTCCGCGCCCGGATCATGGCCCACATCCGCAGCCGGGGAACCGACGCCGATCCGGCGGCGGTGCACCAGAAGCTCGCCGCCGCCTACGCCACCTTCGATGGCCTGCTGGCCGGTCTCCGCGCCGAGGCGGCGACGGCGGTGCCGGCGCCGGGGGAGTGGTCGGTGCGCGACGTTGCCGACCATCTGCTGGAGTCGGAGCGGGCCGGCCTCGACGAGCTGCGCTGCCTGATAGCCGGCGAGGTGCCACCCGGGCCGCCCATCCCGGCCAGCCTCCGCTCGAGGGCTCCGCAGCACCGGCCCTGGCCGTGGCTGGTGGCCGAGATCGCCCGGACCCACGCCGACATCCTGGCCGCCGTGGCCTCAGGGCCGGCGCCCGCGCCGGGGGAGCCGACCGCGGCCGGGGTGTTCTGGGCCGAGGTCGCCGGGGAGCCGGTGGAGTGGATCGAGGAGCTCGACTGGCGGGCCTACGCCGCCGTCCTCCGGGTCCACACGCTCGAGCATCTGGCCCAGGTCCGGGCCATCCTCGGCTAGGCAGCCGAGACGGCGGCAGCCACCTCGCGCCACCGTGCGGCCACCTCGGGGTCGTCCAGGCCGCGGGTGTGGTAGGGGAAGATCCGGTCGGCCAGGCTCTGGAAGCGGGAGATCAGGGCGTCGGCCAGGCCGTCCCACGGGGCGGTGACGGCGAAGGCGTCGAGCAGCTCGTCGTCGATGGCGGCCACCATCCCCATCTGGTCGCCGGCCCGGAGGAGCGAGCCGAGGCGGGAGCCCAGGTCGTCGCGGCCGTGCACCTCCAGCACCCGCCCGTACGACGGCGTGGTGCCGTAGAAGGCGATCTGGAGCCGGATGGCGTCGCGCTGGCGGTCGAGCTCGGGCCCCGGCTCGCCGACGACCACGAAGACGGGGGCCACCAGCGACACCGCCGAGGCGTCACGGCCGGCCTTCTTCGCCCCCTCCTCGATGGACGGGCGCAGCACCTCGACGAGGTACTTCGGTGAGTTCAACGGGTGGACGCAGAAGCCGTCGGCCACTTCGCCGGCCACCTGACCGAGCCGCTCGTTGACGCCGGCCAGGTAGATCGGCGGGTCGGACACCTCGATCGGGCCCGGGTCGAAGAAGTCGGTGAGCAGCGAGAAGCGGTGGAACTCGCCCTCGAAGCGCAGCGGCGCCCGCTTGGCGAAGGCGTCGAAGATGGCCCGCAGGGCGAGGATGTACTCGCGGATCCGAGCGGCCGGCCGTTCGCCTGACACCGAGAAGCGCCGCTCCAGGTGGGCCTTGACCTGCGTGCCCAGCCCGAGGATGAACCGCCCGCCGGAGAGCGCCGCCAGGTCCCACGCCGCCTGGGCGGTCACCATCGGGCTGCGGGGGAAGGCGATGGCGACATCGGTGCCGATCATCAGGCCCTCGGTGGCCTCGGCGGCCAGGGCTGCGGCGATGTAGGGGTTGTGGGCGGCCTCGGTGACCCACAGGCCCGCGAAGCCCGCCGCCTGGGCCTGGCGGGCGATCTCGCCGATCCGAGCGGGGTGCGGCTCCGTGCAGTAGAGGTCGAGCTCCATGGGCGGGCGAGCCTAACGCCCGAGCCCGTTTACGGCCCTGCCGGACTGGGAAATGCTGCCAACAGCGCGGATTGGAGCCCCGGCTAGGGTGTCGGGCACGCGCCGGAACAAGCGGGTGCGGGCGACGGAAGCCAGAGCGATGACGGAGAGGCCGGAGATCCTCTTGCCCCCCGCGGTCCGAGCGGGGCCGGGCCCGATCGGCGCAGGGGGCGCGACGGAGGGTCCCGTCCGAGTGCTGCTGGTAGAGGACGATGCCGGCGACGCCCTCCTCGTCGAGGAGCTCCTTTCCGAGACCGACCTCAAGGTCGAGCTCGACCGAGCGATGTCGGTGGCGGAGGCTCTCCCGCGCCTTGCCGATGCCGACTGCGTGCTGCTCGACCTCGCCCTGCCCGACGCCTTCGGCCTCGAGGGGCTTCGAACTGTCCTGGCCGGTGACTCGCAGGCGGCGGTGATCGTCCTCACCGGGCTGTCCGACCGCAGCCTGGGCGCCCGG
>JAICGL010000257.1 GCA_025923175.1 Acidimicrobiia bacterium | reverse complement strand
GTGGTGCCGGCGTTGTCGCGCTCGTTCGGAACCCTGAAGGCGAGCTTGGCGTAGCGGCCCTGGACGGCCTCTCGGGGATTGACGGTGACGTGGGCGAAGGCGCTGGTGGCCGGCAGCACGAGGGCGGCGCCAGCGGCGAGGGCTACGAGGAGGGTGCCTCGGGGGTGCGGGGGTGTCCCCCGCCGAAGAGTCGGCATAGCGATGGAACTCCTTGATGTAGTGCCGTGTGCACTGTCCGTGAGAGTCGTAAGCGAGAGCCGAAAAGTTCCCGCCGGAGGGTGATCCACGGACCCCCTCACGAGGTGCGACGATGAGCGCCATGCGTCGCACCCTCCTCGTCGCCACGGCCGTCCTCGTCTGGGTCGGCGTGGCCGCCCAGCCCGCCTCGGCCCACAGCGTCTCGGGCGTGAGCGCCACCAACTTCCAGACGACGTTGCGCTCGGTGAGCCCGACCGTGCCCGGCCTAGAGGTCAAGGTGGTGGAAGCGGGCAGCCGCCTCCAGGCGGAGAACCGCAGTGGCCAGGAGTTGCTCGTCCTCGGCTACAAGGGCGAGCCGTATCTGCGGGTCGGCCCCGAAGGCGTCTTCCAGAACAAGCTCTCACCGGCCACATACATCAACGCCTCACGTAAGGGCGGTACACCGCCGCCGGAGGCGGAGCAGGCCAAGGTCGGCGACACCGACTGGGAGAAGGTGTCCTCCGAGCCGATCGCGCGGTGGCACGACCACCGGATCCACTGGATGGGCAACATCAACCCGCCCGAGGTGCGGAACGACCCCGACAAGCGGCACGTCATCAAGATGAACGCCAACGACCCGCAGTGGTCGGTACCGATGCGGCTCGGCACGCAGGACATCGCCGCCAAAGGCGACCTCGTCTGGGAGCCCGGTCCGAGCCCGCTGCCCTGGTTCGCCCTGATCGTCGCCTCGCTGGCCGTGGTCGTCGTCCTCGGACGGCGCCCTGGCTGGGCGGCGAGCCTGGCGATGGTCACCGCCGTCCTGCTGGCCGTCGACGCCTTCCACGTCCTCGGCCTCGGCCTGGCCAACGCTGGCGAGCTCGGCTCCCGGCTGACCAAGTCGATCACCCAGAGCCCCTTCCAGCCGTTGGCCTGGGCGGTCGGCATCCTGGCCATCGTGTGGCTGCGGCGCGGCCGGGCCGACGGGCTGTCGCTGGCCGCCGTGGCGGGCCTCCAGATCGCCTTCCTCGGCGGCGTCGCCGACCTCGGGAACCTGTCGCGCTCCGAGGTGCCCTTCGGATTCGCCGCCGACCTGGCCCGGCTGGCGGTGGCGCTCTCCGTCGGGCTCGGCCTCGGGTTGGCACTGGCGGCGGTGCTGCGCGCCGTCGGCCTGTTCGGCCCAGCCCGGAACCAGGCGGACGACGCACTCGCTCCCGCGTAGGCGGGAACTTCAAGGGCCTTACCGGCGACTATCGGGGCATGGAATGCGAGAACTATCGCCTGGGGATCTCTGCCCGCCTCGACGGTGAGGACACCGGGATCGATGACGCCGCCCTCGCCTGGCACCTGGCTCACTGCCAGGCCTGTCGCCAGTTCGAGTCGGAGGCCATCGGCCTGACCCGGGCCGTCCGGGTCGCCGCCACCGAGGTGGCCCCGGACATGACGCCCACGATCATGGCCGCCATCAACGAGCAGCGGGTGGGCCGGGCGTCCCGGTTCGACCCGCAGGCGCTGCGCATCGGTCTCATCACCCTGGCGGTGGTGCAGATGCTGCTGGCCGTCCCGGTGCTGCTCTTCGGCCGCGATGCCGGAGCGCCCATCCACCTCGCTCGTGAGATTGGTTCGTTCGACTTCGCCCTGGCCGTCGGGTTCTTCTTCGTCGGCTGGCGGCCGGCGCGGGCCTACGGGATGCTGCCGCTGGTGGCCGCCGTCGTCGGCTGCCTGGCCATCACCACGGGCGTCGACCTCGTCCGAGGGACGGCGACGCTGCTCAACGAATCGGCCCACCTGCTCGACGTGATGGGCCTGGCGGCGGTGTGGGAGATGGCCCGCTCGGCCGGTTACCCGGGTTCTTCGGGAACGAGGCTCGCCACCACCGGGTCGTAGCGGCTACGCACGATCAGCCGGATCGGCCGGTCGCGCCGGACGTAGTCCCAGCCCCACGAGGCCAGCACCACGGCGCGGTTGCGGAACCCGATCAGGTAGTAGAGGTGGACCACCAGCCAGGTGATCCAGCCGAGGAAGCCCCGCAGGCGCAACGGGCCGACCTGGCACACCGCCGCCCGCCGCCCGATGGTGGCCATCGTGCCCTTGTCCCGGTAGCGGAACGGGTGGGCGGGCGTGCCCCCGTCGAGGATGGCCCGGGCCACGTAGCGGCCTTCCTGCATCGCCGGCGGGGAGAGCATCGGCAGCTCGCCTTCTCCCTGGCGGACGGAGGCGACATCGCCGATGGCGTAGACATTCCCGGGGGACACCCCCGTACCCCCGGGCGATGGCCGCAGTCGCAGGTATCCGTCGACCTCCAGCCGCTTGGACCGGCTTCGGGAGACCGGCGCGTCGCCGCCACCGTTGCCGCCGGAACCCTTATCCGGTAAGGGATCGATGGGTCCGACACCGGCGCACCAGACGATCGTCCGGGCCCCGACCCTGTCACCCGTCGAGAGCACCGCGGCCTCCTCGGTCGCTTCCCGCACCAGCGTCGACAGGCGCACCTCGACCCCGCGACCCTGCAGCGTGTCGGCGGCGTAGGCGCCGAGCCGGGGATGGAACGCCCCGAGGAGCCGATCGGCGCCCTCGACCAGCACGACCCGGCCCGAACCTGGTGCCAGCTCCGGGAAGTCGCGGCCGAGCACCATCTCGAGCAACTCGGCCAGCGCGCCGGCATATTCCACGCCGGTCGGCCCTCCACCCACGATCACGAAGGTCAGCCATTCCGCCCGCTCCGCCGGGTCGGCGATCTGCGCCGCTCGTTCAAGGCACGACAGGGCGTGGTTGCGGAGCCGCATCGCCTCGTCGAGCGCCTTCATGCCGATCGTCCGCTCGGCCAGCTCGGGGTTCCCGAAGTACGCATTGGCGCTGCCGGTCGCCAGGACCAGATCGTCATAGGGGATCGTGTCGCCGCCGGCCACGCTGAGCCGTCGGGAGTCGAAGTCGACACCGGTCACCCGGGCCTGGCGGAAGCGGACGTTGCGGGAACGGCGAAACACCGTCCGGAAGGGATAGGCGATGTCGGACGGGTCGAGCAGCGCCGTGGCCACCTGGTACAGCAGCGGGGTGAACAGGTGGTAGTTGCGAGAGTCGAGCAGAAGGACGTCGACGTCAGCACCGTCGAGGGCCCGGGCGCAGGCAAGGCCGCCGAAGCCGCCGCCCACGATCACCACCCGCTTCCGCGCCGCCGTCATAGGCCGCCATCGTGGCAGACAGCCCGCGCTCCACGGGACCTGCGTCCATTTTCGACGGACGGGTGCCGCAAAAGAACGCCGAAGGGCTCAGCCTTGGACGCCGCCGCCTCGGATCCACCAGGTGGGCATCTCCGGCGGGGGAGCCCATTCTGAGCGCTCCCGGTCGGAGTTGAACAGGCTGGCGCCGGGGTTCTCCGTGAGCACGATCTCTGTGTCGGGGTCGTCGGAGTAAGGCTCGGCCGGCTCGGGCATCGGCGTCGGCATGGCCGGGGCCGGGGGAGGGAACTCGACGAAGTACACCTTGCCGCTGGGCTGATCGGCGTCGTCGTCGCCGTCGTCGACGTCACTGACGTGTTTGGGAACTTCGGGGATCTCCGGAAGGAAGTCTCCGCCGGCGATGGCCGCAGCGGCCTCGCGCTGGCCTTCCCGGATCGTGGCGAGGGTGTCGGCCAGGAACTGGCCCACACCGGCCAGGCGGTCCAGTACCCGGGACTCGGCCTGTTCGAGATTGGCCAGGCGGGTGTTGGCGCCGGTCATGCTCTCCGCCGCCTGACGGCGGGCCTGGGCGAGAACCTCCTGCGACTGCCACTGGGCCTCGGCCCGCAGCATGTCGGCCTCCATGCGGGCCTCCTCGAGAATCCGGCGGCCCTCGGCGTACGCGTTGCGAAGCTCCGCCTCGGCTTCTGTCCGGATGCGGGCGGCGTCGCCGCGAGCTTCTTCCTGCATCTTCTCAGCCGTCTCAGCTGCTGCCTGCAGCACCTCGCCGATCTCCTCGGCAAGCTGCCGGTAGCTCACCTGCCCCGCCAGATCCATGAAATGTGACCCCCCAGCCGCGCCGATCGTGTGGAACTCCCCAACGAGTAATTCGCTCCGAAGGGGACAACTCCTGCCAATTGCCGCGAAAGGTTCCGCGGCCGGGGGGTCGGTTGCTACCTAGCTGCGATGAGGCTGGAGCGAGCCGGCGACCCGCTCCAGTTCGGCCCTGGGCAGGTCACCCGAGACGGTCACGACGATGTCACCAGTGATACCCCACAGGTGCGGTACGAACGGAGCCTCGACGACGAGCTCGCCGTCGAGTACCGGACGACCGGTGAGGGGGAGGTGGACGGGCTGGTCGTCGGTGCGCATCCCCTCGGCGCCGAATGGGTCGTCCCACTGGTCGGTGCCCCTGGGCCGCAGCGTGACGGCGAACCGGTGGGTACCGTCCCACCACGTCATGGCCACGATCTGCTTCTGGGGCGGGTTCATCCCCTCGGGGCCCGTCCCCGAGGGCACGTCACGGTCGACCGACACCGATTCGAGCGTGAAGCCGTCGGGCAACTTGGTCGGCACGAGCAGCTGGTAGGGCAGCCCGGCAGCGGCTGCCTCGTCGAGGGTCTTCTTCTCGAAGCCGATCGAGACGGGGGTCGTGTTCCCGCCGGGCGGCACCTCGACCCAGTACTTCGTTCGGTCGGCCTGGCCGCCGGTCACGACATCGGAGGCGGTGAAGCGGTTCACGACGAGATCGTCGACCTGGCGCGTCAGTTGCAGGAGGACGCCGCTTTGCTGGTCGACGTCGGCCACGACGTGGTTCGGGGCGCCGTCGCCGCCAAGGAGGTCCTTTACGGCGGGGCCGTCATAGTGCCAGGTCGCCCGTCCGGCAACGGTGCCGGTGCTGATGCGGGGGTCGCCCGCCCGCGCGAGCGCGGCGACGAAGTCGGCGACAGGGCCGAGCGGGTCGGGCCGGGAAACACGCTGGTCCGGCCCGCCGGCCGGAACACCGGCGCTGATGATGTAGTTCGGCCGCTCCTTGGACGCTCCGGCACCCAGGGTCACGACCTCCCAGTGCATGCCGAGCTCGGCGTTGTACACGATGTCGGAGGCGCCGTCGGTGGAGGTCCAGCGGTAGCTGCCATCCCGCGCGACGGTGAGGCGCCACTGGCTGCAGCACCCGTCGGGGCCGTCGAGGCCTTCGATGCCGTCGTAGGTGGCGGAGAACTCGGCCGGGGCGGCGGCCGGCGTTGCGGTGCTGGGGCCGGTCGTCCCGGCGGGGCGGTCGGCGGCCCGGATGTCGGTGCCGTCGTCGTCCTGGATGACCCTGAGGCCACCGGCCACGGCGACGACCAGGACGACGGCCGCGGCGGCGGCGCCGAGGTAGCGGTTCATCCGGCCATTGCGGCGGGCGGCCCGGCGGGCTCGCTCCTCCTCGAGGCTCACGGTCTCGGCGGGCAGGGGGTTCCGGTTCGGCTTCGGGTCGGCGGATCCGGGGGTGCTGGGGGGAGGCAGGTGAAGCTCCCCAGACTCGATCTGTTGCACGGATTCTCCTTGAAGACGGTGGTCGAGGTCGGCCCAGAAGGTGGGGCCGTGTTCGGGGACGGGCAGATCCGCGAGGGTTTCGCCGACGCGGTCGTCGCGTTCGGGTTCGTGGGAGCTCATCGGGTCTCTCCTTCGGCCAGCGCAGCCCGGAGGGCGGCCCGGGCCCGCGACAGGCGGGAGGCGATCGTCCCCGGGGCGACCCCGAGGACGGCGGCGGCGTCGTCGTAGTCGAGGCCTTCGGCGTCGACCAGCAGCACAGCCGCCCGCTGATCGACGGGCAGGGTGGCCAGCGCCCGTTGGAGGTCGGTGCGACTGGTGGCGGTGGCGGCCGGATCGGCGGATGGGCCGGTGGCGGTGGTTGCCGTGGGCGGAGCCCATTCGGTGGAGCCGGTCTTGTGGCGGCCCTCCCGGCGCTGGAGGTCGATACAGGCCCGGTAGGTGATCTGGTACAGCCAGGTGCCCAGGCCGGCGTCCTCCCGAAAGCCCGGGAGGGCCCGGTAGGCCTTGACGTAGGCCTCCTGGAGGGCGTCGTCCATGGCCGCCCGGTCGCCGAGAAGGCGATAGGCGAGGGCCCGGAGGCGGTGGTCGTAGTGGCGTACGACCTCGGTGAAGGCCTGCCGGTCGCCGGCCTTGGCCCGAGCCAGCACGTCAGGCGCGATCTCGCCGCCCCTGGAGAGGTGAT
>JAICGL010000256.1 GCA_025923175.1 Acidimicrobiia bacterium | reverse complement strand
TCCTCCGACTCGTCGTCGCCTTCTTCCGACTCGTCATCGAGCAGCTCGAAGTCGGACAGCAAGATCGCGTGACCGCAGGCCTCGCCCGGGGGCCAGGGGGTGTCCCCCGAAAAGACTGGGCCGAGATCGGAGTTTTCGGCGGTTCCGGCTTCTATTCGTTTCTCGACGACGCCGTCGAGGTCGCCGTCGAAACGCCCTACGGGGAACCGGCGGCGCCCCTCACCATCGGGACGGTCGGGGGCAAGCGGGTGGCCTTCCTGCCCCGCCACGGTCGCCGACACGAGCTGCTGCCCCACCGGATCAACTACCGGGCCAACCTCTGGGCGATGCGGGAGGTCGGCGTCACCCGCCTCATCGGGCCCTGCGCCGCCGGATCGCTGCAGCCCGACGTGGCGCCGGGCGACTTCGTCGTCCTCGACCAGCTCGTCGACCGGACGTCCGGGCGGGCCGACACGTTCTACGAGGGGCCCGTGGCGCACCACGTCTCCTACGCCGACCCCTACTGCGGCGAGCTGTCGGGAGTCGCCGTGGAGGCCGCCCGGGCAGCAGGGATCACCGTCCACCCCACCGGCACGGTCGTCGTCATCCAGGGGCCGCGCTTCTCGACGCGCGCCGAGTCCCGCTGGTACCGGGATCAGGGGTGGGAGGTCATCAACATGACCCAGTACCCCGAGGCGTACCTGGCCCGGGAGCTGGGCATCTGTTACGCCGCCATCGCCCTCATCACCGACTACGACACCGGTGTGGAAGGAGAAGCGGGCGCCAAGCCGGTCACCCAGGCCGAGGTGTTCGGCTTCTTCAAGTCCAATCTCGACCGCGTCCGCACGTTGCTCTTCGACGTGATCGCGGGGATCCCCGACAAGCGGGCGTGCGAATGCGGAGAAGCTGTCGGGCCCCTGTAGTCATCCTGTCGATGTGACCCGGCCTGCCGGGTAGGGCTCGCTACGGTAGGTCGTGCGTGAAATCGTCCTCGGGCTCGTCCAGGGCCTGACCGAGTTCCTCCCCATCTCCTCCAGCGGTCACCTCGTGATCGTTCCGGTCATGCTGGGCTGGGAGGAGCCCTCGCTGGGGCTCACCGTGATGCTCCACATGGGAACCCTGGTGGCGCTCCTCATCTACTTCCGCCAGGAACTCATCGATCTGACCCTCGGTCTCCTGGGCAGGGGAGAGGACCCGGCCGCCGCCCGGCGGGTCATCCGCTTCCTCGTCATCGGCACCGTCCCCGCCGTCGTGGCCGGGCTTGCCCTCGGCGGGTTCTTCGAGGAGACGTTCGAGCGGCCTTACGAGACCTGCGTCGAACTCGTCATCACCGGTCTACTGCTGGTCGGCATGGAGCGGTACGGCGAACGGGCCCGGCGCCGGCCGCTCGACGACGGGCGGGCGGCGTTCATCGGCGTCGGCCAGGCGCTGGCCATCCTCCCCGGCATCTCCCGGTCGGGAGCGACGATCGGCGCCGGCCTCCTGGCCGGGCTCACCCGGGAGGAAGCCACCCGGTTCTCGTTCCTGCTGTCGATTCCCGCCATCGCCGGCGCAGGGCTACTCGACCTGGCCGAGGGCGAGCTGGTCGTCACCGGAGCGTCGATCGCCGGCACGATCCTGTCGGGCATCGCCGGCTACCTGTCGATCCACTACCTCCTGCGCTTCGTACGGACCCATTCGCTGACGGTCTTCGCCTGGTACCTCTTCGCCATCGGCCCGATCGCGGCCCTGGTGATCTGGTGGCGGGGTTAGCCTCACCTGCGACATGGCAGGGATCGAAGCGGTCATCTTCGACTACGGCGGGGTCCTGTCGACCACGCCCTTCGCCGGCATCGCCGAGTACGAGCGGAAGATGGGCTATCCGGAGAGGTCCCTATCTCAACTGCTCTTCGGGAGAGGCGCATCTCCGCAGGGGCCGACCGAGGAGCCCGATCACGACTGGCACCTGCTCGAGACCGGCCGGCTGACACTCGACCAGTTCCACGAACGCCTCGTCGATCGCTCTGAGGCCGCCCTCGGTCAACCGCTCGATCTCGGTGACTACGCCCAGTTCCTGCGGGAGCTCGGCGTGGGCATCCACTGGATGATGGTCCACCGGGTGCGGTTGCTGCGGGCCGACGGCTATCGCACGGCGATCCTGACGAACAACGTCAAGGAGTGGGGGAACTACTGGAAGGGGTCCATCCCGACGGACCTCTTCGACGAGATCGTCGACTCCTGTGATGTCGGGCTCCGCAAGCCCGACCCGGCGATCTACCGGTTGACCTGCGAACGGCTCAAGGTCGCCCCCGAGGCCGCGGTGTTCCTGGACGACACGCGCCGTCATGTTGAGGGCGCCCGCAATGTCGGGCTCCAGGCCATCCTCGTGCGCGATCCCTGGGCTGCCCTCGCTGAGCTCGACGCCATCCTCGAGACTGCCGCCGCCTAGCCTCTAGGTCGATGGAGCGCCTCGGCCTCGTCGGCCTGCCCAACGCCGGGAAGTCCAGCCTGTTCAACGCCCTCACCGGGGCCAACGCCGTCGTGGCGCCGCATCCGTTCTCCACGACCGAGACCACGGCGGGGATCGCCCAGGTGTACGACGAGCGGCTGTGGAAGCTGGCCGAGATGTCGGAGTCCCGCAAGGTTGTGCCGGCCGGCGTTGAGTTCGTCGACATCGCCGCCCTGGCCAAGGGGGCGTCGACCGGCGAGGGGCTCGGCAACCGCTTCCTCGGGAGCCTCCGGGAGGTCGACGCCCTGGTCTACGTCCTGCGGGCCTTCGAAGACCCCTCGGTCGTGACCGCCACCGGCGGTGATCCGGACCCGGCCGAGGACCTCGCCACCCTGGAGTTCGAGCTGGTGCTGGCCGACCTGGCCGCCGTGCAGGGACGGCTGCACCGCCAGCAGAAGGCGGCCAAGGGCGACAAGTCGCTCCTGCGAGAGATCGCCGCTCTGGAGAAGGCCCAGGTCGCGCTGGACGAGGGGACGCCGCTCTACCGGGCCAAGCTCGACCCTGAGGAGCGCGAGTTGCTCAAGCAGTCGTTCCTGCTGACGACGAAAGCCATCCTGACCGTGGTCAACATCGGCGAGGACCAGCTCGACGACGCCGTCAAGCTGGCCGAGCCCTTCGGCGCCCTCGGGGGCCCGGGGGTGTCCCCCGGATCTGCGGTCAGCACAAGTCCAGCGTTGGCGGTGTGTGTCCAGCTCGAGGCGGAAGCGGCCCGGCTCGACCCCGAGGAGCGCACCGAACTGCTCGAGGGCCTCGGCCTCGGCGAGGGCGTCGTGCCCCGGGTGGCGGCGGCGGCCTACCAGCTCCTCGGCCGCCGCACATTCCTCACGACAGGCGACAAAGAGAGCCGGGCCTGGACCTTCCGGACCGGGGCCAAGGCGCCGGAGTGCGCCGGCGTGATCCACTCCGATCTCCAGCGGGGATTCATCCGGGCGGAGGTCATCCGCTGGGACGAACTGCTCTCCATCGGCTCGTGGAACCGCGCCAAGGAGCAGGGGAAGCTCCGGGTCGAAGGCAAGGACTACGAGGTCCAGGACGGAGACGTCCTGGAGATCCGTTTCAACGTGTAGGCGGGCGGGCGCATCGGTGGCCTGGCTCGTGCGCGAAGGGGACGTCCTCGCCAGCGCCGAAGTGGCCGGCCGGGCCCGGGAGCGCATGCACGGCTTGTTGAGCCGCGACCAGGCGTCGATGACCGGGGTGCTCGTCCTCCGGCCGTGCCGGCAGGTGCACACGCTCGGGATGCGGTTCGCGATCGACGTCGCATTCTGCGACCGGGAGGGAGTCGTCCTGCGCACCGTGACCGTGCCGCCGTGGCGGGTGACCCGGGTCGTGTGGCGGTCCGGGTTCGTCGTCGAGGCGGCGGCGGGGTCGTTCGAACGGTGGCGCCTCCAGGCCGGCGACACGATCGAGGTCAAGGAGTGACGGAAGGGGGTCCGGGGGCGTCCCACGAACACGCAGCCGGCGAGGCCCGCCCGGCCGTCATCCTGGTGGGCACGCCGATCGGCAACCTCGGTGACATTTCGCCCCGGGCGGTCGAGGCGCTGACCGAGGCCGACGTGATCGCCGCCGAGGACACCCGCCGGACGCGGCCCATGCTGACCGCCCTCGGGATCCCGGCCCGGGGGCGCCTCGTGTCGTTCCACGGTCCGCACGAGGCCGAGCTGGCCGCCAAGCTCGTGGCGCGCATCGTCGAGCGGGGGGAGCGGTTGGTCTGCGTCACCGACGCCGGCATGCCGGGAATCTCGGACCCGGGCGAGCGGCTGGTGACGGCGGCGCTGGCCGCCGGCGTGGCCGTGGAGGTGGTACCCGGTCCGAGCGCGGCGCTTGCGGCACTGGTCGTGTCGGGGCTGCCGACCGCCCGGTTCGTCTTCGAGGGGTTCCTACCCCGGAAGGGGCGGCAGCGGGCCGCCCGGCTAGCCGAGCTGAAGGCCGAGGCGCGGACGGTGGTGCTCTTCGAAGCGCCTCACCGGCTGGAGGCCACCCTGGCCGACCTGGCGGAAGCCCTGGGATCGGAGCGGCCAATCGCCGTGGCCCGGGAGATCACCAAGCGCTTCGAGACCGTGTGGCGGGGGACACTGGGCCAGGCCGTTTCCGACGATGCAGGGCCGGAAGCCCGGGGAGAGCAGGTCATCGTGCTCGGACCGGCGGTCGCGATCGAGAGGCCCGGACCGGATGACGAGGCGATCGAAGATGCCCTGCGGGCCGAACTGGCCGGGGGGGCCACGACGAGAGATGCGGCGGCGGTGGTGGCGAACCGCCTCGGCGTCAACCGCCGACGCGCCTATGCCCTCGCCAACTCCCTGCGGGGGCCGGCAAGGCCATGACGACGCGACTAGATGTCTTCGATTGCGGACTTGCAGTCCTGGCAGATCAACTTGCCCCGGTAGTCCACGAGGCTGTCCGTGCTGTCGCAGAAAACGCAGCCGGTTTCGACCTTGGTCAGGACGATGCGTTCTTCTTCCACGTGGATGGCCAGGTGGTCACCCTCGTGGATCCGGAACCGCTTCCTGAGTTCGCTCGGCAGAACCATCCGGCCGAGCTCGTCCACTTTCCGCGTCATGCCACTCGAGCGTGCGTCCCGAATAGGGTCGCGTCCGCCCCGAGGCGGTGGAGCGCCTTGCGGCACGCTCTGCGGACCGGTCGGTCGTGCAGGGGTCGTATCGTAAGGCCTGAGTCGAGAAGCCGAGGAAGACACGCGTGCCACCCTTCTCTGTGACCACTCCCATCTATTACGTCAACGACGTTCCCCATATCGGGCACGCCTACACCACCATCGCGGGGGATGTCCTCACGCGATGGCGCCGTTTGTGGGGAGATGAGGTGTTTTTCCTCACCGGGACCGACGAACACGGCCTGAAAATGGCCCAGGCGGCGGAGGCTCAGGGCCTCTCACCCAAGGACTGGGCCGACCGCACCAGCGAGCGGTTCCAGGAGGCCTGGAAAGAGCTGCGGATCAGCAACGACGACTTCATCCGCACCACCGAGCCGCGGCATTACACCGCCGTCCAGGAGATGCTCCAGAAGGTCTACGACAACGGCGACATCGAGCTCAGCACCTACGAGGGCCTCTATTGCGTCGCCTGCGAGGCCTATTACGTGGAGGACGAGCTGGTCGACGGCAACTGCCCGATTCACGGTCGACCGGTCTCGCGCATGCAGGAGGAGAACTACTTCTTCAAGCTGTCCCGCTACCAGGACCGCCTGCTCGAGCACTACGAGGCCAACCCGCAGGCCGTTCAGCCCGAGACCCGCCGCAACGAGGTGCTGGGCTTCATCCGCCAGGGTCTCCAGGATTTCTCGATCTCCCGGACGTCGATCAGCTGGGGCGTTCCGATCCCGTGGGACCCGAACCATGTCGCCTATGTCTGGTTCGACGCCCTCATCAACTACTGCACCGCCTTGGGCTACGGCAGCGACCGGGAGCGTTTCGAGCGCTGGTGGCCGGTCGACTACCACCTGGTCGGGAAGGACATCCTCCGCTTCCACGCCGTCTACTGGCCGGCCATGCTCATGGCCGCGGGCGAGGCTCCCCCGAAGTGCGTCTTCGCGCACGGTTGGCTGCTGGTCGGCGGCGAGAAGATGAGCAAGACCCGGCTCAACCAGATCGCCCCCGGCGACCTCGTGGCCACCTTCGGCTCCGACGGCGTGCGCTACCACTTCCTGCGCGACCAGAACTTCGGGCCCGATGGCGACTTCAGCTACGAGGCCATGGTCGCCCGCTATAACGCCGACCTGGCCAACAACTTCGGCAACCTGGCCAGCCGGGTGCTGAACATGGCGGTCAACTACCTGGACGGCGCCTCGCCCGAAGCGCGGGAGAACGGGCCGCTCCGCGAGCAGTCGGCCGCGGCCCTCGAGACGTTGTCGGCGTCGATGACCAGGCTCGACT
>JAICGL010000255.1 GCA_025923175.1 Acidimicrobiia bacterium | reverse complement strand
TTCCAGCGCTCGTAGCTCAATGGATAGAGCATCTGACTACGGATCAGAAGGTTGGGGGTTCGAGTCCCTCCGAGCGCGCTGACAAAGGTGCTGGTCACGGCACCGCGTACGTTTCTCGTCGGCTGACAGCCGGGGTGTCATCCCTATAGCAATCCCTATAGCTGTAGGGATGACGACGAGTTATAGGGATGGCGCGGCGTGGTCGCGCGCCCGCAGAGGGACTGGGTCGATCCGAGAGCGCTCGCCGGGGGTGTGGGAGATCCGGGTGGTGGTCGGATTCGACATGGTCCGCGGCCGGAGCGTCCAGCGCTCCTTCACGGTCCGGGGAGACGCCGTCTTCGCCGAGCAACGCCGGCGGGAGCTGGTCGAGGATCACGGTGTCACGCGGGTCGACTTCGCGACGACGGGGGCCCGGTTGACCCTCGGCGAGCTGCTGGAGCGGTTCTTCGACGCTCCCCATCTGTGGAAGCCGGCGACGGTGGTGTCGCACCGTCCGGTGGTGCGGACGCTCATGGCTGACCCGCTGGGTCGTCGGCGCTTGGTTGTGCTGACCCCTGGCGATGTGCGAGCCGCCATCTCCCGTTGGCAGACGGCGGGGGCGTCGGTGCCGACCGTGTCGGCCCGCTGGTTGGTGTTGCGCTCGGCGCTGTCCTGGGCGGTGGGCGAGAACCTGCTGCGGGTCAACCCGCTCGCTGGGATGAAGGGCCCACCGCGGCCCGATCCGCGCCGGCACCACACGCTGGTGGAGGTGCGCCGCATCCTCAGCGTCGCCGAGGACGCGGTCGAGGTCGCGGCGGGCGAGCTGTCGGCCGACCCGGGGTCGCTTCGATGGCGTCGGCTGCTCTTCAGCGCCGAGCAGGCCCTGCTGCTCGTGCGCCTCGCCGCCGACTCTGGCGCCCGTCGAGGCGAGCTGGCCGTGTTGCGGCGCGGCGACCTCGAGGGCCGGGTGTTGACCATCGAGCGCGGTCTGTCGCAAGGCGTTCTCGGGTCGACCAAGTCGAGCCGCACCCGCCGTCTCACCCTTGGCGCGACCACCGCCGACCTGGTCGAGGGCCACTTTGCCTCATGGGTCGAGCGCGGGCCGGCGCCCGTTTCGGACTGGCTGTTCGCCCCGAGCCCCCGGCGGGAGACGTTCGTGACCGCCGATGCGCTCTCCCACAAGTTCCGGCGCCTCGGCGTAGCCGCCGGTGTCGAACGGCCGTCGCTGCATCGTCTGCGCCATGGGGTGGCGACGCATCTCGTCGACGGAGGCAAGGTGCTCAAGGCCCAAGCCCGGCTCGGCCACCGCGACCCGTCCACCACGACTGCGCCACTACTCCCACGCCGTGCCACTCGATGACGAGGACATCGCCGACGAACTCGACGCCCTCCTGAACCGCCGGGCATGAGGCCATGTGCTCGGCAGAGACGACGATCCAAGCGCCTCGGCCCGAGGGTGCTGCGGTCCGCGACAGCGCTCCGCGGTCGCCATTCGCCTCCCGGCGCCATGGGAGTGGACTCGGCTGCCAGCTTTCTGTGCCGAACGCGCAGTGTTACAACCGGTACGACATGGAGTGGCTGAACGCCTACGACGCCGGGGGCGAGCCGAAGCTTGACGGGCCCGGAGTGATCCAGCGGCTGCAGCGCGACCCCAGTTTCTCCGACCCGTACGCCACCGAAGCAGGGCCCGGCGCGGAGTGGACCGAGCTCGGATCGCACATCGAGATCCTCCCCGGCGACCAACTCGACCCAGTCGCTAACGGCACCGACCACTACGGCGGCCCGTGGGTGATGTGGCCGGGGACGCCCTGCGAGCACGTCCATCTCCCGCTCCGATGACTCCTCCGGCACCGCCGGCCGCGTTGCCCGGCCCGCTCCCGGAGGGGACGGTCACCTTCCTCCTCACCGACATCGAGGGTTCGACGGCCGCTTGGGAGGCCGACCGAGCCGCCATGGCCGCTGTCGTTGCCCGCCACTACGAGATCCTGGACCGGGGTATCGAGTCGCACCGCGGTACCCGCCCGGTGGAGCAGGGCGAGGGGGACAGCGTAGTGGCCGTCTTCACCCGGGCGTCCGACGCGCTGTGGGCCGCCGTCGATATCCAGCTGGCCCTGGCCACCGAGGTGTGGCCCGGTGGCGCCGTGCCCGCCGTGCGCATGGCGGCCCACACGGGCGACGCCCGGCTGCGGGACGAGGGCAACTACATGGGCCCGGCCGTGATCCGCACGGCCCGCCTCCGGGGGATTGGGCACGGAGGCCAGATCCTGTGCTCCCGCACCACCGCGGAACTGGCCGCCGACGACCTGCCCCCCGCCGTCACCCTGGCCGACCTGGGCGCCCACCGTCTGCGGGATCTCGGCCGCCCGGAACACGTCTACCAGGTGTGCCATCCCGGCCTGCGTCGCGATTTCCCGCCCCTGCGCTCGCTCGACGCCATCCCCAACAACCTGCCCGTCCACCTCACCACCTTCATCGGACGCGACGCCGAACTGGATGAGCTGTCCGCCCTGATCGCCGGTCACCGCCTCGTCACCCTCACCGGCCCCGGCGGATGCGGTAAGACCCGCCTGGCCGCCCGCGTGGCCGCCGAGGTCGCTGGCGTCCACCCCGATGGCGCCTGGTGGGTCGAGCTGGCGGCTCTGGCCGACCAGTCGCTGGTCACCGACAACGTCCTCGGAGTGCTCTCCGTCCCCGACGGGTTCGGCCGCTCCGCCCTCCAGCGCCTGACGGCCCACCTGGCCGTCCGTGACGTCCTTCTCGTCCTCGACAACTGCGAGCATGTGCTCGACGCGTGCGCGACCTTGTCCGAGGCGGTTCTGCGGGCCTGCCCGGGGGTCACGCTGCTGGTCACCAGCCGGGAGGCCCTGGGCGTCCCCGGCGAGGTGACCTGGCAGGTGCCCCCGCTCACCCTTCCGCCGGCGGAGGCAGGTCCCCTCCCGCTGGACTCGCTCGGCAGCTACGACGCCGTGCGCCTCTTGGTCGACCGGGCGGTGCAGGCCCGGCCCAACTTCGCCGTCACCAACGAGACGGCCCCGGTGGTAGCCGAGATCTGCACTCGGCTCGACGGCATCCCCTTGGCCATCGAGCTGGCCGCCGCCCGGGTTCGGCTGCTGTCGCCCCAGGAGATCCTGGCCGGCCTCCAGGACCGCTTCCGTCTCTTGACCGGCGGGGCTCGCAGCGCCCTGCGCCGCCAGCAAACCCTGGAGGCGTCGGTGGCCTGGAGCCATGACCAGCTGAGCGACGGCGAGCGGATCCTCTTCCGGCGTCTGGCCGTCTTCGCCGGCGGGTTCACGCTCGACGCCGCCGAAGCGGTCTGCGCGCCGGGCGGGGAGGGCCCCGACCGGCTCGCCGTGCTCGATCTGCTCGACGGGCTGGTAGCCAAGTCGTTGGTCATGGTGGACGACAGCATCGGCCCCGAGACCCGCTACCGGATGCTGGAGACCATCCGCCAGTTCGCCGCCCTGGCGCTGTCCCGGGCGGAGGAGACGGCCGCGCTGCGGGACGCGCATCTCCGGTTCTGCCTGGCTTCGGCGGCGCGCATGGAGGAACGGCTGATCGGACCCAACCCGGCGGTGATCCGCTGGGCTGCCACCGAGCAGGACAACTACCGGGTCGCTCTGGACTGGGCGCTGGCCGGCGCCGAACCCGAGGCGGCGCTGAATCTCGCCCGCCCGCTGGCCTTCCTGCTCGGGCACCGGGGCCGGATAAGGGAGGCCCGGGAGTGGTTGGAGCGGGCCTTGGCCCTTCCGGGCGGGCCGCCGGTGCCGCGGGGCGAGGCGCTGTGGATGCTGGGCTTCCAGCTCTGGAAGTGGGGCGACACCGAGGGCGGGAAAGTCGTCGCCACCGAGATACTCGAGCTGGCCAAGGCAGCGGGAGACGCCCGGCTCGACGGCCGAGCCCACGAGATGTTCTGCTGGGCGTACCTCTACAGCGACCCCGTGGCCGCCAAGGCGAGCATCGACGCGGCCCGACCACTCGCCGAGGCGGCGGGGGACGCCTGGGTGCTCATGGACCACGCCTGCGAGGTTGCCTTCATCGCCATGCGCAGCGACGACCACGCCGAGGTGGACCGGCTGGTGGGCGACGCCCTCGCTGTCGCAGGGCGGCACGGGAGCGACTACTTCCTCTACTGGAACCGATTCACCGAGGGGATGTCCGCTCTGCGACAGGGGCGGCTGCCGGAAGCCCGGAGGGCAGCGGAGGAGGGACTGCGGCTGTCCACCGGGATCGGTGACGCCGTGGTCATGTCGCTCCACGAGTACCTGCTGGCCGAGGTGACCCTGGCCGAAGGGCAAGCGCAAGCGGCGTTGGAGAGGGCGGAGCGGGCGCTCATGGACTGCGAGCGGGCCGGGGCCGACGTCTTCCTGTCCAAACTTCTCGGCACCCGAGCGCGGGCTCTCATGGCGCTGGCCAACCCCGAAGCCCGAGCGGCTGCCGATACGGCTCTCCAGGCCGCCGAACGTCTGGGCGACCCTTGGGTCCATGGCCCGGTGGCCCTGACCTGCGCCCGGATCTTGATCGAGACCGGGGACCTCGCCGCTGCCGCCATTCGTCTCGACAAGGCCCGCCGCAGCGCAGCCATGCTGGCCAGCCCGTGGCTCGCCGCCGTGGCCGACCACAGCGCCGGGCTCCTCGCCGCCGCCGGCGGCGAAGGGGACCGGGCCGAGGACCTCCACCATGCGGCTCTCGCCGCCGCCGTCGCCGGCGGCTTCGCACTCGTCGCCGTCGACGCGCTCGAGGGAATCGCCGCCGTCGCCGCTGCGGGCGAGAGCTGGGAGGAGGCGGCCCGGCTGATCGGGGCGACCGCCCGCCGCCGGGACGACCTCGGCTACCGCCACGACCGGGCGGCCGCCACCCGGGCCGAGTCCGCCGCCCGCGACGCACTGGGCGAGGAGGCTTACGCCGCCGCCATCGCCGAGGGATCGGCCCTGGCCATCGACGCCGTCGTCGCCTACGCCACCCGGGCTCGGGGCGAGCGCAAGCGTCCGTCCTCCGGCTGGGCCAGCCTGACGCCCACCGAGGTCGAGGTCATCAGGCTCCTCGCCCAGGGGCTCACCAATCCCCAGATCGGTGAGCGCCTGTTCATCGGCCGGGCGACGGTCAAGACCCACGTCGCCCACGTCTTCGCCAAGCTCGGCGTGACGACCCGAGCCGAACTCGCCGCCGAGGCCACCCGCCGGGGGCTGTAACCCGAGTTCGCCCACCGATCCCTTGGCCTATCCGCCAGATGGCGGATGTATCGGCGCCCGGCAGAACGGATGCTCAGCACATGACACGAATCAAGGCCTCTATCGGATGGGTCCTCGTCTTCATGGCGGCGTCGGTCGCCGTCGCCGTCCCGTCCGTCTCTGCCCAGGCGGCCTCAGACGTCGTCGGTACCTGGCAGGCGATCGGCCCGACCACCGCCTATCAGCCGTCGTCCACGGACCCGACCACCGGCTCCTTCGAAGGAGTCGGGTCCAACCTCTGGCAAGGGACCTGGACGGGCGTCAGCTCCTTCACGCATCGGGGCACGGTCAATCTCGTCACCGGGGCAGCTTCGGGCACGCAGGAAGAGACATTCGCCGGCCGCTCGACCGACGGCGCGACGGGGACCATGAGCTTCACCTGGACCTTTACCTTCGGGCCCGACGGACACGTTCTGGCCCGGGGGCGGATCGTCGATGCCACTGGCGACTTCACCGGAGCACGCGGCACCCTGGTGGCCGAAGGCACCGCGGTGGGCGCTGTGTCCGCCAGCGGCACTTACCACGGAAACTGGAGCCGTCCGGATCCGCTGGCGACCTCCTCGTGAACCGAGACGGCATTTCCTTCCGGAGGCTGGCAGAGGAGTTCCCGGTGACCGAGAGTGTCGAGCGATCGCCGGTTCAGCTGAGCGTCTCCGTGGCCGATGCTGGGTCCGTAACCGTCGAGGAGAACCGGCTCCGGCGAGGGGCTATCTCGCTCCCCGACACGATCGCCCAGTCGGTGACGGTGATGGCCCCCGCCCTGTCGGCTGCGTTCATCTCCTACTTGGCGGCGATCAAGGCGGGCGGCGCCACGCCGCTGGCCTTTCTCCTGGCCACGGGAAGCTGCCTGGTTGTCGGCTGTGTCGTGAGCGAGTTCGCCCTGCGCTTCCCGAGCGCCGGATCCCTCTACACATACACGGTCAACGGCCTCGGCTCGTTCTGGGGATTCGTGGTCGGGTGCAGCTACCTGTTCGGCGGCGTCCTCGCCGGGGTGGCGGTGCTGGCCGGCTTCGCAGTGTTGACGAGCCAGCTGATGGGCAACCTCGACGCCCCCGCCCTCCTCCAGGAGTGGTCGCCGTGGTATGCGGTCGGCCTGGTCCTCTACTTCTTGCTGTCGTATTTCGGGATCGTCTTTTCGACCCGGAC
>JAICGL010000254.1 GCA_025923175.1 Acidimicrobiia bacterium | reverse complement strand
TGGTCCCCCCGGAGCCGGGCGTCGACCCAGCGCCCGACCGGATCGTCGCCGCCGGCCAGGAAGTAGGCGTAGTGGGCGTGGAGGCACTTGACCCCCTGCCGGGTTCCCCCCACCCCGCCGGACGGGCGGGGCCCGGTGTGGGCGGGGTCGATGGCGGCGTCGCGTTCGGCGGCGTACGCGGTGTGGGCGGCGGCAAGCTCTTCGGGGTCGACGGCAGCCTCTGCGGCCCGCACACCGCCGGAACTCTCCAGCCGGGACACCGCCGCCCGCACTGCCGGATCCACGAGCCAGTAACGGGTCGGCATCGGCGTCCCGTCCCGCAGGAAGGGGGCGTTGCGGATAACAACCGGGGCGCCGTCGGCGCTGCGCACGACGACGTCGAAGTCGCCCTCCGGCGGTCGGCCGAGACGCTCGGTCAGCAGTGCGATGTCATCAGACATGAGGCCTGAAAGTCTACGAGCCGGCTGACTCGGCTTTCGCAGCCGCCCGGGCCTTGAACTTGCCGGCGTCGACGATGGCCCGACGGTGCGTGCCCCGGGCGATGGTGTCGACGCCATCGTGGGCCTCGACGGCCAACTCCAGCAGCCGCCCGTCCACCTTGGTCAGCTCGACCTTCGTCGTCACTTCCAGCCCCGGCGGGGTGGCCGCCTCGTGGGAGACGTCGACATGGATCCCGAGCGTCATCTCGTTCGGCCAGTCGATGTGCTCGTTGATGAGCTGGATGCAGGTCCACTCGATGAGCCCGACCATGAACCCGGTGGCGAGCACCTCGGGCATGACTGCGAAGTCGGTGGCCTCGGGATACAGATGAGGAACCGTTTTGTCAGGCGGCACTTTGAAGGTGAACTCGTGGCGAAGTCCGGGCTGAAGCGTTGGCGCAGGCATGGGTGGCGAGCCTAACGGCCACCTGCGAAACTTCCAGGTTTCGGAAGGTCGAGCGCCGGATAAGAAGCGACCAGGGCCTCGTCCGGTGGGCGGACGGCTCGAGGGGGAGGAACGATCATGGGCAAGACTCGGTGGTTGGCACGCGGCGTCTCCCGGACGCTGCTGCTGGTTCTCGTCGCACTGGTTGCGGCGATCGCCGTTCCCGGCGGCCAGGCGGGCGCCGCCAAAAAGGCCCCGCCCGGAGATCCGCCGGGCAACAACGGCACGGTCAAGATCGAGCAAGGGGACGAGACGAACGGCGATCTAGGCAATGAGCCGCACGGTGAGGACTGCCGTATCTGGCTCGAGTTCTACGGCTTCGACGAAGGCCAGACTGCCGACATCACGTTCAACGCCCATGCGCCGACCAAGGCGAAGGACGACAACCCGCTGGTCTCCGACAAGGCTGTGGAGATCAGCGGCGACCAGGCGGGAGGCGGTCCGAACGACCCCGATCTGGTCAGCCGGGAATACGGGTACGACCTCTCGGCGGCCCTGGTGGGCGTCGAGCCCCACCCGAAGCAGGGTTATCACATCAAGTTGTCGATCGAGAACGTCAAGAACAAGGACGGAAGCAGCGTCCCGGGGGGTGGCAAGCACAAGGTGTTCTGGCTGTCGCCCTGCCAGGAGGACGTAGCTCCGCCCTCGACGCTGCGGATCTCGAAGGCGCTGGAGGGCACCGGGCAAGGGCCGTTCGCGTTCGAGCTTCTCTGCGATCACCGTCCGCTCAACCGAACCTTCACGCTGCAAGCCGGTGAGAAGCACGACGTGGCCGACGTCCCGCCCGGTACCACCTGCACCGTGACCGAGACCGACAAGAAGAACGCCGAATCGACGACCGTCACCGAGGATCCGCCCCACGGCAAGGCAGACGACGGTGAGGTGAAGACGAATGCCGGGAAGGCGACGATCGTCAAGTTCACCAACAAGTTCCCAGGCAGCGGCTCAACACCGGCACCGTCCGACAACGACATCCGGCCGCCGGCGGGAACCGCTGCCGGGACCGGGGGCACAGCCGGAAACACCGGCGGAGCCGGGGCGAC
This sequence comes from Acidimicrobiia bacterium, assembly GCA_025923175.1. GTDB lineage: Bacteria > Actinomycetota > Acidimicrobiia > IMCC26256 > BP-133 > BP-133. Next base: position 4,387 of record JAICGL010000254.1, on the reverse strand, counting down.
CACCCAGGAGCCGGGCGCGTCGGTACTCGGGGCGACCCAGACGGCTCCCGAAGCGGCCGCCACGCTGCCTCGCACCGGTAGCGACCCCGGGCCGCTGACCGCCACGGGCCTGTCGGCGCTGGCCGCTGGCGCGGCGCTGCTGGCCGGCAGCCGCCGGCGGCGGGGCTGATCCTGGACCGGCCCCGGTCGCAGCCCGACCGGGGCCGGTCGTGATCCGTCCTCGGGGCGAGTAGCTTCGGGGCCATGGGGGGAGCCTCTGTCCCGCTTGCCGAGCTGGTCTCGATCTGCGGGCCTGAGCGGGTGATCACCGAACACGCCGCCTTGCGGACCTACGAGTCCGACGGGCTGCTGCAGTACGCCGTCGTGCCGGCTGCCGCAGTCCTGCCCGACACGGCGGAGGAGGTCGCCGCGGTGGTGGCCGCCTGCCACCGGGCGGGCGTGCCGTGGGTCGCCCGGGGTTCGGGCACCGGGCTGTCGGGCGGGTCGCTGCCCGTCGAGGGCGGTGTCGTGATCTCGCTGTCGAGGATGCGCCGCATCCTCGACGTCGACCTTCCCAATCAGCGGATCACCGTCGAGCCGGGCGTGACCAACGCCCAGATCTCGGCTGCCGTCGGCCCGAGCCACTTCTACCCGCCCGACCCGTCGAGCCAGATCATCTGCTCGATCGGCGGGAACGTCGCCGAGAACTCGGGCGGCGTGCACTGCTTCAAGTACGGCTTCACCACCAACTGGGTCGTCGGTTGCGAGGTCGTGCTGCCCGATGGATCGATGACCACCCTCGGCAGCGTCGACGGCGAGCTCGACCGGCCCGGCTACGACCTCCTCGGCATCTTCGTCGGCTCCGAGGGCACGCTCGGGGTGGCGACGAAGATCATCCTGCGGATCACGCCGGCCCCGGAGGCGACCCGTACGGTCGTGGCGTACTTCGAGACGCCGGAACAGGCCGGGCAGGTCGTCTCCGACATCGTGTCGGCCGGCGTGGTGCCCGGTGCCATGGAGATCATGGACAACCTGGCGATCGCCGCCACCGAGGCGGCCACCAACGCCGGCAACCCGCTCGACGCCGGCGCGCTGCTCATCGTGGAGCTCGACGGGTCGGAGTCGGAGTGCGAGGCCCGCTTCGACGAGGTCATCCGCTTCTGTGAGAACAACGGCGCCAACGGCGTACGCATCGCCCAGACGGAAGACGAGCGGGCGCTGATCTGGAAGGCCCGCAAGGCTGCCTTCGCCGCCATGGGCCGCATCTCACCAAACTTCTACGTGCAGGACGGGGTCATTCCCCGCACACGACTCCCCCAGGTGCTGCGGCGCATCGAGGAACTCGGCGTCGAATACGGGCTGCGGGTGGCCAACGTGTTCCACGCCGGCGACGGAAACCTGCACCCGCTGGTGCTCTACGACGGCGCCGTCCCAGGCGAGGCGGAACGGGCCGAGAAGCTGGCCGGCCGGATCGTCGAGGTCTGCGTGGACGAGGGCGGATCGCTGACCGGCGAGCACGGCATCGGCGTCGACAAGAAGCGCTACATGCCGAAGATGTTCTCCGAAGCCGACCTGGCGACATTCCAACGGCTCCGCTGCGCCTTCGACCCCGAGGGAATGGTCAACCCCGGCAAGGTGATGCCCACGCCGAGGTTGTGCGGCGAGGTCCCCGGCCCCTACCGCCAACACCCGTTGGAGGCTGCCGGATTGATCGAGCGTCTGTGAGGGCGACGCCGTGAAGGTGGAGCAGCCGGGGAGCTACGAGGATGCGGCGGAACTCCTGCGTGCAGCTGCAGCCCAAGGGCAACACGTGCGGTTCCGGGGTGGGGGCACGAAGCTGGAGTGGGGCCGTCCGGTGCCGCAACCGGACCTCGAGCTCTGCGCCCGGGGGCTCGGCCGTGTGTTGGAGCACAACGCCGGGGATTTCACGGCTGTGCTGCAGGCCGGCGTACCGCTGGCGGCGGCGCAGAAGGCCCTTGCCGAGGCCGGTCAGATGCTCGCGCTCGATCCGCCGCTGTCGCCCTGGGGCGGCGCCGGCGATGACGCCGCTCTCGAGGCCTCCGACTCCGGGGCGACTATCGGCGGCATCGTCGCCGCCAACGACTCCGGGCCGCTGCGCCAGAAGTACGGCAGCGTCCGGGATCTGGTCGTCGGCATGACGGTGGTGCTTTCGGACGGGACGATCGCCCGGGCCGGAGGCAAAGTCATCAAGAACGTTGCCGGCTACGACCTCGCCAAGCTCTTCACCGGAGCCTTCGGCACCCTCGGCCTCATCGCCGAGATCACCGTGCGCCTCCATCCCCGCCCGGCGCGGACCGCCACCGTCGTGGCCCGCTCCTCCGATTCGGCCGAACTGGCGACGGCCGCCGCTGACCTGGCTCACGCTCCCCTGGAGGCCGACTGCCTGGACCTGTGGTGGGACGGGGCGTCCGAAGCCGGCGCCGTCTTGGCCCGCTTCGCCAGCGCCGACCCGGGACCGCGTACCGAAGAGGCAGCAGCCCTGCTCCGCAAGATCGGTGGCCTGACGGTCGACGACGACAGCGACGATGAAGCCTGCTGGGCGGCGCAGCGGGCTGCTCAGCGCGGGGACGTCGTGGTCAAGGCTTCCACCGTTCCGAGCGGCCTCCCGGCGGCGATGGCGGCAACCCAGGCGGCGGGCGGAACGCTCGTCGCACGAGCGGGCCTCGGCCTGGCGTGGCTCCAGCTGCCCGCCGGGGATAGCGCGGCCGAGACGGCCGCCCGCATCGAACGCCTACGGGAGTCGCTCGAGCCGGCGCCCTGCGTCGTGCTCGATGCGCCGACCGAGGTGCGGGCGGCGGTCGATCCGTGGGGTGGCGAAACAGGGCCCGTTGATCTGATGCGCAAGGTCAAGGAGCGCTTCGATCCTGCCGGGGTCTGCGCCCCAGGGCTCTTCGTGGGAGGGATCTAGTTGTCGGGAGTGGATCAGGACCTCATCAAGACCTGTATCCACTGCGGGTTCTGCCTGCCGACGTGTCCGACCTACGTCGTGTGGGGCGAGGAGATGGACTCGCCGCGAGGCCGCATCGTCCTCATGCGTGAAGCCGCCGAGAACGGCGCCGACCTCGCTCCGATCGCGACCCACATCGATCGCTGCCTCGGCTGCATGGCCTGCGTGACGGCCTGCCCCTCCGGCGTCCAGTACGACGTCCTCATCGAGCAGATGCGTCCGCACGTCGAGGAGCACCACCAGCGTCCGCCCGCAGATCGCGCCTTTCGCCGCTTCTGCTTCGAGGTCTTCACCCACCCCGGCCGCCTCCGTTTCATGGTGCCGTTCCTTGTCATAGGCCGCCGTTCCGGCCTTGACCGTCGCCTGCGGGCCTGGCTCGAACGCCGCGCCGCTATCGGACAGCAGGCCGGCCCACGGCCGAGCGCCGGCTCAACCGGCGCACCACCCGGCTCGGCGAATGGGGCAGAGATCTCGATGGCCGGCGCCACTGAGACAGGCGCCACTGAATCTTCCGGACTTTCCGAGCCGCCGCCGTCCGGCACCGGCGCCAACCGGCGTTCCTTTACCGGAATGCGGCGGAAAAGGAACGCCAGTTCCAATAGGGCGGCCAGCTTCCGGCGACTGGCAGCGATGATGCAGCTCACGCCGGAGGTGAGACTGTCGGCGGCTTGGGGGCGGCTGCCCGAGCAGACGCCGGCCAATGCGAAGGCTGGGCCCGCTCGGGGCACGGTCGGACTCCTGCAGGGTTGCGTGGCTCGCGTCTTCTTTGCCCGCACCAACGAGGCAACGGTGCGGGTCCTGTCAGCCGAGGGCTTCCACGTCGTCGTGCCCAGGGCGGCGGAGTGCTGCGGAGCGCTGCAGATGCACTCCGGCGCCGAGGAAGGGGCGAAGGAACGGGCTCGGGCCACCATCGCCGCCTTCGATGACTGCGAGGTCGTGGCCGTCAACGCCGCCGGCTGCGGGTCCACCATGAAGGAGTACGGGCGCCTTTTTGCCGACGACCCGGAATGGTCGGAGCGGGCTGAAGCCTTTGCGGCCAAGGTGAAAGACGTGACCGAGATCCTGGCCGGCGCCGAGCCGCGCGCCCCCCGCCACCCGATCGCGATGACCGTCGCCTACCACGATGCCTGCCATCTGGCCCACGCCCAGAAGGTGCGGTCCGAACCGCGTCAGGTCCTGGCCGGCATCCCTGGTCTCACCGTGCTCCAGCCCGCCGAATGGGAGATCTGCTGCGGATCGGCCGGGCTCTACAACATGCTCGAACCAGAGCCCGCCGCCGAGCTCGGCCGCCGCAAGGTAGCCAACCTCACCGCCACCGGCGCACAAGCCGTCGTGGCCGGTAATCCCGGCTGCGCTCTCCAGATCGCCGCCCACAGCGGAGGAGAACTGCGTATCTATCACCCCGTCGAGGTGCTGGATGCATCCATCTCAGGAAGGAGC
>JAICGL010000253.1 GCA_025923175.1 Acidimicrobiia bacterium | reverse complement strand
GGTGCGACGTCGCCCGGGACGACGTGGAGATCCTGCTCGCAACCGAGGGTGGCTACGGCAAGCGGACGAAGCTCGACAAGTTCAACCGCCAGGGTCGTGGCGGCCAGGGCGTGCGCGGCATCAGGGTTACCGCCGCCCGAGGCTCCGTCGTGGCGGCGTTCATGGTCAGCGCGGAGGACGAGATCCTCGTGTTCTCCTCGGCCGGGAACATCATCCGCATGGAGGCGGGTGAGATTTCGTCGCAGGGCCGCGACGCCACCGGCGTCCGCATCGCCCGGGTCGGAGCCGGCGAGCAGGTGTCGGCCGTGGCGCCGGTCCTCGAAACGGAGGTCGTGGTGGAGGAGGGAAGCGCATGAGCACGCCCGGGGTTCGGGGTGTCCCCGAAATGACGGCGGGTCGGCATGTGACCACTTCTCAGTCTCCGCTGGGAGACTGGTTGCGTGACCCCGAGGTCGAGGTGATCAAGCGACCGGAGCGCCGGGCTGTGATCCTGCGGCGCATCGATCTGTGGTCGGCGCTCAAAGTCTCGCTGGCGCTCTACTTCAGCATGTTCATCGTGTTCCTGGTCGGGGCGGTGCTGCTGTGGCTGGGCGCCCGCAGCGCCGGCCTGATCGACAACATCGAAACACTCGTCGAGGACCTCGGCTTCGCCGGCGAAGGCACCTACCAGCTGAAGGGCCGGGAGATCCTCAAGATGACAGCCGTCATCGGGCCCATCGTGGTGGTGCTCGGCTCGCTCGCCACCGTGGCCGGGGTGGCGGTATTCAACGGCATGTCGCGCCTGTTCGGCGGTGTCGAGTTGACGGTCACCGACTCCGACGACCTCGGCCCGCGGTCTAAGCGCCTGTAGGACTCTCGACGTCGACGGCGATCCCCCGGGCCCGGGCCTCCTGCTCGACCGCTTCCGAGAACCCGGGGGCAATGATCGACACCAGGAGAAGCGGCCCGGAAAGTTCGATGTCGCGGCCCCGGCGCTGGACTGCCAAAAGAGCGTTGCCTCCGGTCTCCTTGAGGCTCTCGATTTCCTCGGCGGTGAAGATGCGCTTCTCCAGCCAGTTGGCGATGCCGTTGACGACCTTTCGGATGAGCCATGACAGCCCGGGGATCGGCAGCCCCACCCTGGCCTTGACGTCGTCGATGATCTTGGTCAAACCGTCGGATCGGACCAGGTCGTAACGTCCACCGAATGTCAGGTGCTCGACATGGTTCCAGGCCGTGCGGCGCCGGCGCAGCAGCCCGCGGACCGTGATGCCGTCGGGCCCGACCGACAGGCTCAGGCGGTCACCGACGAGGTCGAGGATCCGCCGGACGACAGCCTGATCGGTCAAGCCGGTTCCCTCGACCTTGTCCAACCGGCGAATCAGCGACGTGAAGCCCGCCTCGTGGGCGTCGGTCAAGGGAAGCGGCGGAGTCGGGTCGATCGCGCGCAGGTCATCGAACAGAGACGCGTTCGTGTCGATCGCCATCGGCTCCGCGTCCTGCTCGTCGAGGCGCGCCAGGTCCTCGTGGTCGGAGTCGTCGACGTCGACCTGCGGGAGATCGTCGTCGTCCTCGTCGTCCGAGGGGTCGTCGACGTCGGACTTTCCCCCGGGAATCAGGCGCTGGGCCTTCCCGACAAGGTCACCGGCGGCATCCTTCGCCGCCCGGAAGAGGTCCTTCATCTCGCCTCCCGAAGTCTGGGAGGCGACAGCCTAAGTGGGCTCGGCTGGGAGTTCTAGGCCTCGGCGGCCAGAGAGAGCGTCTGCGACTCCAGCCAGGCGGAGATCTCTTCGGCCCAGGTCACAAACGAACGCCGGGTCACGCCCAGCTCCAGCAGACGACCGGCGAAGGGAACAGCCGTGATCGGAACCCCGGCGCTCAGGGGCTGAACGTCGCACAGACAGTGCGCAAGCCCGTGGTCGGAGCAGCCGGTCGAGAACGTACCGCCACCGCCAGACGGAAGAGCCTCGTTGCCGTCGATCATTCTGCTGGTCCCCTTTTGAGCGCACCCCGTGGCGGCAACCGGTCGGTCTCCGCCTGCCCGACACCTTCTCAACGGCTTTCTCGGCTGTTTATTACGGGTCATTGACAAAAATGCCCCGGATGCAGGAAAAGTCCCTGGTCATGTCGGGTCATAGACCGCGCCCCGCCCTGACCCGGACGAACTGGTCATTCCGGACCGTGGGCGGCGATACGGCCTCTGGCGGGTTTCCACCGGATCGTCGAATGGCTGGCCCCCGGCGCGCCTCGTCCTAGGCAGCGCTCGGATGGCAGTCACCGTTCGAACCCTGAACGGTAGCGAGTTCGTTCCATGCGAAGGAGAGGGCGTCGCCAGCGGACCAGGTCCGACCGAGGGACTCATACTCGGCCAGGCAGGCTGGTTCCAGTGTCTCGGCGAGCTTGTGGCGGCAGGCGTCCACCTGGGGCCAGAGAACTCTGCCCTCCGCCTGGTCACCGGCAGCTTCTCCAATCGCTTTGCAGGCTCCGAGGAGGCGGGCGGCGGGCCCCGCCCGTCCCTCCGCCTCGCACACCAGTGCCGCCATCTCGAGGACTTCGACAACCCAGGCTCGTGTCCCCAGATCCAGCAGGAGGCCGACGAGCTCGCGAAGTTCGGCGGTCGGTCGGCGGCCACACAGCAGGGCGGTCTCGCTCGCCCGGGTGAGGGCCATGACGAGGAAGCCAGCAGCGGGGAGACGACGGGCGGCACCAACGGCGTCCTCGGCAAGCGACGCGGCTCGCGTGGCTGCCCCGTCCAGCGCGGCTAATGGCGCCAGGCCAGCTGCAGCGTGCACTCGCAGCAGTTCGGCCGGCGCTTCACGGCGGGCTGCTTCGAGGGCGTTCTCGAAGTAGGTCTCCGCCCGTCGCCGATCTCCCGTGGCAACGGCCAACCACCCGAGGGCGTGGTGGCACCAGGCGGCGGAGAGCGGGGCGCCCATCGCTTGAAACGCCTCGAGGGCTTCCTGCAGGAGCCGCTCCGCATCGTCCGGAGCCCTCCGGGACATGAGCTCCGCGAGGAAGTAACGGGCTCGGGCCGCTGCCATCTCCACGCCTGCTTCCACGGCCAGTCTGAGGGCTTCGCGGATCTGCTGCTCCCCTTGCTCCGCCGATCCCCTTCCAGACTTTGGTAGGAGAAAGCCCAGACCGATGTGCGCTTCCAGGCTTTCGGGGCTGACAGCGCCACCCTTGGCCAACGCCCGCTCCAGCCAGTCGGCGCCCTCCATCGGACTCGCCCACCACCAATACCGCCACAACGCGGCGACAAGGCGGACGGCGGCGTCGTCATCCTCCTGGGCCAGCGACCACTCGAGGGCCGAGCGGAAGCTGTCATGGTCGGCGTCAACTCGCCGAATCCAGTCGCCGGTCGACCACGTGCGAGTCGGCTCCGCCGGGTCCTCGTTCGTCGAGCCCAGGGTCAGGAAGAACTCGCAGTGTTGCCGCCTGGCGGCGGCCGTTTCGCCGGCCTCGGCGAGTTTCCCGGCGGCGTATTCGCGCACGGTCTCGAGCAGGCGGAACCGGGTCTCGACGCCTTGGCTGTCGACACCCACGAGGGACTTGTCGATCAGGCGGGAGAGGAGGTCGAGGATCTCGCCGACGGGCGGCGGCATCTCCTCCGAGCCGTGGACCACGGCTTCGGCGGCGTCGAGGTCGAAACTTGACGGGAAGACCGCGAGGCGCCGCAGGGTGGCCTGTTCGTCGGCCGGGAGCAGGTCATAGCTCCAGTCCATCGTGGCCTGGAGCGTCTGGTGCCGGGCCACGGCGGTGCGGTCGCCCCCCGTCAGAAGACGGAAGCGCTGGTCAAGGCGCCGCGCAAGATCGTGGGCGCCGAGGACCCGGATGCGGGCGGCGGCGAGTTCGATGGCCAGCGGGATCCCGTCGAGGCGGTGGCAGATTTGGGCGACAGCGGGGCCGTTGACTTTGCTCAAACCGAAGCCGGGCTGGGCGGACCGGGCTCGTTCGCAGAATAGGGCCGCAGCGTCCGAGGCGCCGAGATTCTCGAGGTCCGTGGCCCCGGAAGCGGGTAGCGACAGCGGTGGCACTCTCCAGGCCACCTCGCCGGCCAGCCCGAGTATCTCCCGGCTGGTGGCCATGATGGTCACTCCAGGGCAGTTGGCCAAGAGGGCGTGGACCATGGCGGCAGCCGCCTCGACGAGGTGTTCGCAGTTCTCCAGGACAAGGAGGGCCTTTCGCGCCTGGAGGTATTCGCAGAGTCGTTCGGTGACGGCGTCCGAGGTGGCACCGAGGCCGGCGATCACCACGCCGAGGGCGCTCGCCGTCGTCGACGGAACGAGGGCCGGATCGCGTAGTGGTCCTAGCTCGACGACCCATACGCCGTCGGGATAGGCCCGGAGAGACTCGGCCGCCACCTCGAGGGCTAGGCGGGTCTTGCCGCTCCCTCCGACGCCGGACAAGGTCACGAGGCGGGCGTCGGTCAGCAGGCGCTGAACCTCCTGGAGTTCGTTCACCCGTCCGACGAACGTGGTCAGGATGGTCGGAAGGTTGTGGCGGCGGCGACCGGGGGATCGGAGATCAGGGAATGTCGCCGGCAACGAGGGGTGGTCGATTTGGAAGACCCGCTCGGGCCTTGAGAGATCGGCCAGTTCATGCTCTCCGAGGTCCATGAGCGAGACGTCGGGAGGGACGTCGTCGCGGACCAGGTCGGCGACGGCCTGGGAGCAGAGCACCTGGCCACCCGAGGCCAGGCTGAGGAGGCGGGCGGTCCGGTTGAGGGTGGGCCCCACATAATTGTCGCCACGGGGTTCCGCTGCGCCGGCGTGGACAGCCATGCGGACCCGGAGTGGGACAGGCGACGTCCACTTCTCGTGGAGGAGGGCCTGCTGCGCGGCCACAGCCGCGGTCAACGCCCGCAACGACGTGGGGAACGCAGCGCAGAGGCCGTCTCCGGTATGGGCGAAGACCCGACCGCCCGCTTCCTGGACGGCGTCGGATAGAAGTTCGTCGTGGCGTGCCAGATCGCTGGCCATGGCGTGCTGGTCGCCTTCCCAGCGGCGCGTGCTCGCTTCGATATCAGTGAAAAGGAACACGACGGTGTCGTCCGGCCGGTCGACCTTCACCGGTCGTCAGTCGCTCGGATTGGCGGCTTGGAGTTCCGGCGCCGGAACTCGAGGGTGTGCGGCTCCCCACTCGACGGCATCAGGCGTCCTCCTGACCGAACGCTTGAAGTTGAGCGTACGACGGCTGCAAGTCACCCGAACACCTCTGGGAGCACACACCTTGGGTAAGTAGGACGTCAGTCGGCGTGAGGACGATCTCGCATGCTCAGACCGTGCCGCCGCCGATGGCATGAGAAGATTTCCGTCCGGTAGCCGTGGTATCACCGGATTACACTGCCCGCCGGTAGCGGGGGCTATAGCTCAGTCGGTTAGAGCGCATCCCTGATAAGGATGAGGTCGCTGGTTCGATTCCAGCTAGCCCCACTGATGAAAGCCCTCCGGCGTACCTTGGTCGGTCTCGGGTTGGCCGGAGCGATCGGCTGGCTGCTCCGCCTCCGGGGACGCGGCGGTGCCCCGCCGACCAAGGGCGGCTGGCGGCAGTTGCACGAGCCCGACTTCCGGTGACCACCGTTCTCCTCGTGGGCGCCGGCGCCGTCGGACGCCGGGCCGCCCGACAGCTGGCTGAGAGCGACGGCGTCGAACGGATCCTGATCGTCGACCGCGACGCAGCCGCGGCCGCCGACGCTGCCGAGACAATGGGAGAGCGGGCCGAGGCCATCGACTGGGCTTCCGACCGGCCCCTGCCGGGCGGCGTCGACGTCGTCGCTTCGGCGGTCGGCGGCCAGCCCGAGCGGGCCGTGTTCCAGCGGGCGGTGGAGGCTCGGGTTCCGGCTGTGGGATGCGCCGATGACGACGAGACCATTCACAGCCTCCTCGACCTCGACGACGCCGCCCGGGAGGCCGGCGTGACGCTGGCCGCCGGCTGCGGGCTCGCCCCCGGCCTGGCCGATGTCCTCGCCCGTCACGCGGCCGACGCCGTGGAGGTCGTGCAGGAGATCCACGTGGCCCGGGCCGGGTCGGCGGGTCCGGCCTGCCGGATGGCCCTGCTCCGGGCGGGGCGCGGGGCGGTCAGCGAATGGCGTGACGGGGCCTGGACGCGGCATCGGGCCGGGAGCGGCCGCCAGCTTGTGTGGTTCCCTTCGCCGGTCGGCGGTCTCGACTGCCACCGGGCCGGGTCGGGGCAGGGGGCCCTCCTGGTCGACGCCTTCCCGACCCTGCGCCGAGCCTCGATGCGGATCGCCTCCCCGCTCGGGCCGGGCCGGCAGGCACCCGGCGTCCGGCTGCTGGGCCACATCCCGGTGGTCTCGACCGCCCTGACCGGGGGCAATGCCGCCCGGCGGCGGGAGCCCGACGGGAACTGGGG
>JAICGL010000252.1 GCA_025923175.1 Acidimicrobiia bacterium | reverse complement strand
GTGTCCTGGCCTTAGTCGACGCGCTACGCCGTTCGGAAGCCAGGGCGGTCATCGTGCCCGCCGCCAACGCAGCCGAGGCTGCACTCGTCACTGAGATGCGCATTCTCCCGGCGAGATCCCTGGCGGAAGCACGTGCTGCGCTGAAGGGCGAGGGCGACTGGGCGCCGGTGGCTGCGCTGCCCGGCGAAGCCGCCAATGACACCGGCCCCCAAGACGACGACGCCGGGCCCGACCTGGCTGTGGTCCGAGGCCTGGCCGGGGCCCGCCGGGCTCTGGAGGTCGCGGCAGCCGGTGGCCATCACATGCTCATGGTCGGGCGGCCCGGCGCCGGAAAGACATTGCTGGCCCGCTGCCTGCCGTCGATCCTCCCGCCCCTTGAAATCGAAGAAGCGCTGGAGGTCACCAAGATTCACTCGGCCGCCGGGCAGGCGATCCGCGGCCAGCTCGTTCGAGTCAGGCCGTTCCGAGCTCCGCACCACACTGCCTCGGCGGCCGCACTTGTGGGTGGTGGAAGCGGGCGGCCGCGACTCGGCGAGGTGAGCCTGGCTCATCACGGAATCCTGTTCATGGACGAGCTGGCGGAGTTTGCCCCGACAGTTCTCGACGCCCTGCGCCAACCTCTCGAGGATCGGGTCGTCCGGATCTCCCGGCAGGGAGCGTCGGTCACCTTCCCAGCCAACTTCCTTCTCGTCGCGGCCTCGAACCCTTGTCCCTGCGGGCTCGGTCCTCCCGACTGTCAGTGCTCCGAGGCCAACCGGGCGCGTTACCGGCGCCGGCTCTCAGCTCCGCTGGTGGACCGGTTCGATCTGCGAGTGGCCCTGGGCCCGGCCTCACCGGGCGCACCGACCGGCGCCGCATCGGCGCTCGTGAAGGAGCGCGTTGCCGAGGCAATGGCTCGCCAACGGACGCGTTATCGAGGGAGCCGGTGGCTCACAAACGCGCGTGTCCCGGCAGGGGTCTTGGGGCGCGCCATCGCATTGGCCTCCGACGCCGACCAAGCACTTCGGGATGTCGCGGAGCGGCGCAGTTGGAGCGGACGCGGCATGGCCGGAGTCCACCGGGTCGCGAGGACTTTGGCCGACCTCGACGGCTGCGCCGATGTTGCACCCCAGCACATCGTGCTCGCCGCCGGTCTCCGTGAGGACGTCCTGTGACCGACGGCGCGGGAACGACGCTCGCCCGCTTGCCGGGGATGAACGCTGAACGGGCGCAGGCGCTGGCGCTCCGGGCAGTGCGCCGGGGCACGATCGTCATGACCCCCGGTGACCCTGACTTTCCGATCGCCGACGACATCCCGCACGCCCCCAAGGTGCTCTTCCTCGAAGGGGAGCGGCCCGGAGTCCTCAGGGCTCCTCGGGTTGCGGTGGTGGGCACGCGGGCAGCGTCGGTGCATGGGTTGACCGATGCGTGGGAGCTCGGGGCTTTTCTCGGGGCCGCCGGCATCACGGTCGTATCCGGCTTGGCAATAGGGATCGACGGGGCAGCCCATCATGGAGCGATTCAGGCCGCGGAGGCCGCCGAGCAGCGGAGCGAGCCATCGCCGGCGGGGCCGGTCGGAGTGGTGGCGACAGGACTCGACGTCGTCTATCCCCGGCGGCACCGGGCTCTGTTCGAGCGGGTGCGCCGCTTCGGGGTCGTGCTCGGGGAGCAGCCGTTCGGCGTGAGGCCCGAACGGGGGCGCTTCCCGGTGCGCAACCGCATCATCGCCGCCCTCGCCGATGTCGTCGTGGTGGTGGAAGCGACGCTCTCCGGCGGGTCGCGCATCACCGCAGAGCGGGCGCTCGACTACGGGCGGCCTGTTCTCGCCATGCCGGGCTCCCGTCGCAATCCGGCCGCCGCAGGGTGCAACGCGCTCCTGGCTGATGGCGCGCAGCCGTTGCTCGATCCGTCCGACGTCCTCGTCGCCCTCGGGATGACCCCGGGCGCACGCCGTCTCTGGAGCACCGCACCCGGCGCCACGGAGCGTCCCCCGGCCAGTACCGCCGCCCAGGCGATCCTCAAAGCGCTCGCCGGCGAGGCTGCCCACCCAGACCAGCTCGCCTCCCGCACCGGTCTCGATCCCGGCCAGGTCGCCCTGGCCGTGGAGGAACTCGTCGCGCTCGGCTCCGCCACACGAGACCGCGGCTTCGTCTGGCCGGTCTGACCCAATTGGTACTCTGCCCCCGTGGAGGTTTGCCCTCGTGGTTGACCGCGTCGATCTACTCATCGCCGTCATCGGCATCACGGTCAGCGTTGTCGGGTCCTCGACGGCGCTATGGGTCGCCTTGTCGAAGAAGCCCGACAAGGAAGACCTCGCCCGCGTCGAAGGCAAGCTCGACGCACTCATCATGCGGTTCGTGCCAGACCACTTTCCCCAAGCTGGCCAGTAGCTGAAGGCGCTAGTGCGCCATCGCCACGATGGGGTTGGCCAGCTTCTTGTCGGCGGTGTGGCCTTGGAAGCCGGCGGCACCGAAGTTGTAGATGCCTCCGCCCGAGGACACCAGCCAGTAGCCATCGCCCTGGCGGGTTCGAGCCATGCCGACGATCGGGTGGGGAAGCGGCTTGCCGCCCATCGAGCCGAGGAACTTGGCGTCTCCGAATGTGAAGATCCCGCCGTCGGACGATACGAAGCGATAGCCGTCGCCGCTCGCCGACCGGTCCATCCCGACGATCGGCTTCGTCAGCTTGATGTTCCCGGTGGAGCCGTGGAACTTGGCGTCGCCGAAGGAGAAGATCCCGCCGTCGGAGGCAACCAGCCAGTAGCCCTTGCCCGTCGCCGACGACATCATGCCGACGATCGGCCTGCTCAAGGGCTGGCCGCCCATCGAACCGTGGAACTTGGCGTCGCCGAAGGAGAAGATGCCGCCGTCGGCCGAGACGAACCAGTAGCCCTCACCGGAGGGCGTGGCCGTCATGCCCACGATGGGGCTGTTCAGCTTGAGCGCGCCGGTCGACCCGTGGAACTTCGCGTCGCCGTAGGCGAAAATGCCGCCGTCGGACGCGACGAGCCAGTAGCCGCCGTTGCTCGGCGTGGCCGCCATCCCCACGATCGGCTTGGCCAGCTTCGTTCCGCCGGCCGAGCCGTAGAACTTGGCGTCACCGAAGGCGAACAGGCCGCCGTCCGACGACACGAAGCGGTAGCCGGGCCCGCTGTACACCGGAGTTGCGGGGCAGTTGGTGCAGGGCGCGGGCAGCTCGCCGAGCACCCGGACGAAGACGTCGTAGGCGCCGTTGGCGTCCCCGTCGACCAGATTCGTCGCACTCGAGCCGAAGGCCACGATGAGCCCGTTGGCGGCGATGCCCGGTTGGTAAGAAGGGGCGTCCGGCTGGAAACCCTCTGCTCCGGGGCGGAGGTTCACGCGGCTGATCCCGCCGTTCGACATGTTCGTGACGAATACGTCAGGCTGGCCATTGCTGTCGCCCGACACGAGGTTCGGCGCCGAGGAGACGAAGGCCACCACCGAACCATCGGCGTTGATGGACGGCGAGGTGCTGGCGCCGCCCGGCGCCCCACTGGGCGGCTGGGAGACCAGGCGCACGGCAGCGGCGGGAATGTCGCGGAAGAAAACGTCGGTGTCGGGGTTCTGGTCGGCACCGGCCGTCGGCAGGTTGGTCGCGTCGGAGGCGAAGGCCACCTTGGTGCCGTCGCCGTTGATCGAGGGGCGGTAACTGTCACCCGTCGCCGGGGACTGGTGCGGGTTTCCGTCGGCGCCCTGGTACGTGCTGTTGCTCATCGACGCCTTGATGACCGTGGCGTTCGGCAGCGCGACGTACACGTCGGTGTAGTTGGGCTTGGCCCCGGGCGGATCGTCACCGTCGAATCCGGTGAGACCGGTGGCGTCGGACAGGAAGGCAACCGACCCTTCGTTGGCCACCGCCGGCTGGAAGCTGGACTTGCCGTTGGGGGCCTGCCGGGACGGGTTGTTCTTGCCCGGCGGCTGGGTGCTGACCATGAGGATCGAGCCGTCCCCGCCGGCCGCCTGGTTGCTGTAGCGGAACACGTTGGTCACGTTCGTGTTCCGGCCCTGGATCGGCCCGAAGTTGCCGTTGGAGTCGAAGGCAATGAACTTGCCGTTGGGGCTGATGGAAGGGTTCTGACTCGGCGAAGGCGCGTTCGACTCGCTGATCCGCTTGGTCTCGTTGGTCTGACGGTCGCGCAGGAAGACGTCCTTCACGTTGTTGCTGTCCCCACCGCCGGCCAACAGGTTGCTGGCCGCCGACTCGAACACCACGAACCGTCCGTCGGCGCTGAGCCCGGGCCGGAAGCTGCCCTTGTTGCCCTGCGTTCCATCGGTGGCGACGCTGACCCGCTCGGTGTGGCCGGTGCCCCGGTCCCGGACGAAGATGTCGGTCACACCGTTGGTGTCCCCGTTCACCAGGTTGGAGGAGTCGGACTCGAACGCCACGATGTTGCCGTCGGCCGAGACGGCGGGCGGCGCGGTGGGCGACGGGGCAAACCCCGATGCCTCGCCACCGCTGCTCGGAACGCTCACCCGCACGGTGGCGCCGGGGGCGGCGGGCTGAGCGAGGAAGATGTCGACAGCGCCGTTGAAGTCGTCGCCCACCAGATTGTCGGCCGACGACTCGAAGGCGACATAGGTGCCGTCCGGGCTGATCGACGGGTTGACCGCCGGGGCGTTGGCCGGCTTGGTGGCGTCGACCCGGTCGTGGCTGACCAGCGTGATGGCGGACGGGCCCGTCCAGACCTGGTCACTGTTGATCTGCAGGTCGTTGTACTTGGCCGAGGACTGGAACGCGACGACGGAGCCGTTGCCGTTGAGGGACGGCAGCACGGCGGCCTTGGGCTTCGCCTGGCAGGCGGCCGACGTGCAGGCGGCCGTGTAGTCACCGGGCCCGGCCGTGCCGCCGCCCGTCGAGACCTTGTAGATCCCCTTGTTCGGGCCGATGGCCTCAGCGATGAAGGCGACGGTGGACCCATCAGGGCTGAGCGACGCCGCCCCCGCCTTGGCATCGCGCGACACCAGCTTCGAGGTGCTGGCGGCCAGGTCGCGGATGACGATGTCGGGAATGCCCTTGGTCTTCGACCCGGCCGCGACCGTGTCATCAGCCTGGGTCGTGAAGGAGACCTTGTTCCCCGCCGCGTTGATCGTCGACTCGAGGCTCGGGGCGTTACCCGACGACGTGTTCCCGTTGTTGGCGCTCACGAGCACGGTCGACGGCGAGGCCGCCGGGCTCTTGCGGACGTAAACCTGCTGGAAGGCCGTCGTGGCCCCCGGGACGAGAGCGTTGTACGACGTGTACGACGTCGACCCGTCGTCGGCGACCGACGGCGCGAAGCTGGCGCCGGTGCCCTCAGTGGCCGGGGCCTGCGCCACGCTCACCCGGTAGAGCGCCTTCGTGTTCACGTTGTAGGTGAAGACGTCATTCGCCGAGTTGGTGTCGTTGTTGACCAGGTTGGACGCCAGCGAGTCGAAGGCCACCCACTGACCGTTGGGGCTGATCGAAGGGCCTCCGCTGTCGGCGTTCGCCTCCACCCCCGCGGGGCCGATGTTGATCCGCTCGACCGAGTCGATCGTGGGCGGGGCGCCGGCCGCCGACGGGGTCAGGGTCGTGAGGAAGATGTCGACCTTCCCGTTGTTGTCATTCGGCACCAGGTTGTTGGCAGCCGAGGCCCAGGCCACCCGGATCTTGTTGGCGGCCGTGTCGAGGGCCACCACCCGCTTCGTGCACTTCCCGGCGTTCTGGGCGTTGCACTGCAGCGAGCTGCCCGTCGGCAGCACGTTCCGCTCACCGCCGGCATCGGGGATGCTGATGCGGTCCAGCGTGCCGGGACCGGCTTTCGCCACCGGCCAGCCCCCCAGCGCGGCGACCACCGCCATCGTGCCCGCCACCGCCACGATGCGCCGGCGACGTCCGAACCCAGATGACCGGGATGTCCTCATGGCTGCGTTGACCCCTCCATCACACTGGTTAACACAACACACAAAATAGGACAGAAATCACAGAATGTCGACGCCGAGCGGTCCATCCACCGGACCGGCGGGGCCGGAGAAGCCTTTAGAAGGCGGCTTCGATGACGTCCAGAGCGGGCTCGGCGCCCGCCCGGAGGGTCACGCAGGCGACGTCGAAGCGCACCTCGGCGAAGCCCCCCGACGCCGTCCGCTCCCCCAGCCACCGGGTGGCCAGCCGCCGGAGACGCCGCTGCTTCTCGCTCGTCACGGCCTCGGCCGGGAGCCCGAATCCGGTTCCGCTCCGGGTCTTGACCTCGCAGAACACGACGCAGCGGTCGCGGCTGACGACGAGGTCGAGCTCTCCGTCCCGGCAGCGCCAGTTGCGGCCCAGCAACTGGTAGCCGTGGCGCGTGTACCAGGCGACCGCCAGGTCCTCGCCCATCGCCCCCAGGTCGAGCTTCCGCCGGTC
>JAICGL010000251.1 GCA_025923175.1 Acidimicrobiia bacterium | reverse complement strand
GTCACAGGTCTTCCGCATCGACCACTTCCTCGGCAAGGAGACGATCCAGAACCTCCTTGTGCTTCGCTTCGCCAACACGATGTTCGAGCGGGTCTGGAACCGCGACGCCATCGACCACGTGCAGATCACCGCCGCCGAGACCGTCGGCGTCGAGCAGCGGGGCGCCTTCTACGAGGAGACGGGCGCGATCCGCGACATGATCCAGAATCACCTCCTCCAGCTGCTGGCCTTCGTGGCCATGGAGGCGCCCCGCACCTTCTCCCCCGACGACATCCGGGACGAGACCGTCCGGGTGCTGCGATCGGTGCGGCCCTTCCGGCCCGAGGAGTCGCTACGAGGCCAGTACACCACCGGTGTCGTGAGCGGCCGAGAGGTGGCCGGCTACCGCTCCGAACCCCACGTAGATCCGCAGTCGACCGTGGAGACGTTCGTCGCCGTCCGGGCCTTCATCGACAACTGGCGGTGGGCCGGCGTTCCCTTCTACCTCCAGACGGGCAAACGCCTTCCCCGCAAGACGACCGAGGTGACAGTGGTCTTCAAGGAGGTGCCGCCGTTGCTCTTCACCGGACAGCACCTGACGGCGCCCGTCGCCAACCTGCTCTCGATCCGGATCCAGCCGGAGGAGGGCATGTCGTTCGCCTTCCAGGCCAAACCGCCGGGACTGCACCTCGGAAATCAGACGGTGGCGATGGACTTCTCCTACCGGGAGTGGTTCGAGGGCAACGCCGAGGCCTACGAACGGCTCATCCACGACGCGATGGTGGGCGACCCGACCCTCTTCATCCGTCAGGACGCGGTCGAACGGGCGTGGGAGATCGTCACTCCGCTCATCGGGCGGCCGAGCGCGCTCCACAGCTACCCGGCCGGCTCCGCAGCGTCGTGGACGGAGTACGAAGCCGGGCAGTGGAGCACCGCCGCCGCCCACTTCATCGCCCCCCGCCAGTGGCTGGTGGAGACCGGGGCGCCGACCGCCCGCATCGGCGACATCATGACCCGGGCGGTCTACACCGTCGCCGCCGACACCTCCGTGGCCGAGGTCGCCAAGGCCATGATCAAGGGGCGGTTCGGCTCAGCCATCGTCGTCGACGGGAGCGAGCGCCTCATCGGCATCGTGACGGAGCGGGACGTGCTGCGGGCGGCGTCGTCCGGTGCCGACCTGACCTCGGCCACCGCGGCCGACTGGATGACGGCCGACCCGGTGACCGCCACCTACGACATGGACATCGCCGAGGCAGCCGAACTGATGGGCAACCGCGGCTTCCGGCACCTGCCCGTCCGGGACGGCGACCGGGTGGCCGGCATCGTCAGCCAGCGCGACGTGCTGCGGGCCCGGATTCACGCCCACCGGCCGCCGCAGCCGCCCACCGGGTGACGGCGGAAGGGCGCGCCGTCAGTCTTCTGTGACGCGTTGTGCGACGGTCAGGCCGTCGCCGATCGGCAGGAGCACGACCCGGACCCGCGGGTCAGCGGCGATCCGGTCGTTCAAGGCCTTGATCACGACGGTCTCGTCGCTCTTGTCGTTCTCGTCGAGGACGGCTCCGCTCCACAGCGTGTTGTCGACCAGCAACAGGCCGCCGGGACGGATGCGCGGGAGCAGCTCGTCGTAGTAGGCGTCGTAGTTGTTCTTGTCGGCGTCGACGAAGGCCAGGTCGAACAGGACGGGTGGAAGATCCCGCAGGGTGTCGAGTGCCGGGCCGAGGCGCAGTTCGATGCGGTCGGCGACACCCGCCTTCTCCCAGGTGTCCCGGGCGATGGCCGTCCATTCCTCGCTCACGTCGAGGCACAGCAGGCGGCCCTCGGGCCCCATGCCCCGGGCCAGCGCAAGCGACGAGTAACCGGTGAAGGTGCCGACCTCCACCGCCCGGCGGGCGCCCGTGGCGCGGGCGAGGATCTCGAGCAGCACGGCCTGGTCGTCGCCGACCTGCATGCCCGCCTTGATGCCCGTCCGCTCCGCCGTCACCCGCTGCAGCTCGAGCTGGATCTCGTCCGGCCCGCTCGAATGCTCGATGGCGTAGTCGGCGATCGCCGCGTCGATGAACTTGGAACGGCTGCGGGCGGTCACGCCAGCTCGTCCAGAGAGAGCGTCATGTAGCGGCCCAGGTGCTCGCAACCGGGGAAGCAGCCGAACTCCGGGTCGGGGAACGGCGGAACCTCGACAAAGCCGCAGCTCCGGTAGAGGGCGTGGGCTTCGACCATCCAGACGGCGGTCTCCAGCCGCAGCGTCTGGTAGCCGGCGGCGCGGCCGTCGGCGACGACCTGCGCGAGCAGCGCCCGTGCGACGCCGTGCCGGCGCGCGGCCGGGTCGACGTACATCCGCTTGACCTCGGCCACGGCGGGCGTGATCTGCAGCAGACCGCAGGTTCCGGCCGGCTTCCCGTCGATCTCCGCGAGGTACAGGCACTGCGGCGGCTCGAGCAGGTCGGCGATGTCGACGAGGCGGCCGGAGTCGGGAGTGGCCTCCTCGATCTGGAGGCCGTGCCCCTCGAAGAGGTTGCGCCGGATCTCGGCGATGTAGTCGACCATGAGGGCGGCGACAGGGCTGAGGTCGTCAAGCGTGGAGAGGCGCCGCAGGACGAGGGGAGAGGTCGTGGGTTCGGCGGTCATCTCCCGATGCTACCGACGGCTGGGCGCGCGCCAAGCGCCGGGTGGAGGGTGCCGTCTCCACCCGGCGCTTCAGGCCGGCTCGCTCATTCAGCCTGCACTGCCGGTCGGTCGACGGCAGCGGGCGTTCATCCCCGGTAGGGGATGAACCTCACCCGGTCAGCCGATGCGCAAGAGCTTCCGGGCGAGGACAGTCAGGCGGCCACCACCGACCAGCAGGCCGCCGAGGAGGGCGAGACCGCCAACGCCGGCACCGGTGCGGGGCAAGGTGTCCGGCGCAGTGAGCGTCACGCCCAGCACCTTGGTCTCCGGCTCCGGCGTCGTGGTCTGCGCCGCCGGGGTTGTGTCATCAGCGGCTGTCACTGCCGCAGTGTCGGCCGTGGTCGTGTCGGCGACTTCAGCCTCCGGCTCCAACCCGGCTCCCTGGACGCTCACGTCGCCCTCGTCGGTCCCGGTGTTGCCCGTGACGTCGTCGCCGTCGTCCTGCTCGCCACCAGCCTCGTCACCGGGGCCCTGGGCGTTCTCGCCGCCGCAGTTTCCGTTGTTGTCGTCTTCCCGGTCGGCGTCGTTGCCGCAACCGTTGTTGCCGTCGTTGTCGTTGTCTTCGTCCCACGTGGTCACGCGGGCGCAGCCGGGCTTGTCGGCGCCGCCGTTCTCGTCACCGTCAGGGTCGGAGAACGACCGGCCCTGGGTCTTGCCCTCAGGCTCGAAGCAGGCCACCTTGTTGCTCTCCCGAGCCTCCTGAGTACTGCTCGGCTTCTCCGAACCCTTGGCGGCCGACGGGCCGGCCAGCAGACCGAGGGCGAGCAGGGCACCGGCCCCCGTCGCTCCAAATCGGAAGATCACTGTGCGCATCGTTCCTTGCACCTCCAGATCCGGGGTCCCCTTTGACCCTGTTGGTGCTTGAAATTCCCCGGCACATGAACGGCGCTTGAGTACCAGATTAAAAATGCTTCATGTGGCTCGACGCTCAGGTCAGCAGCTCAGGCCGCCGATTCGAACCAGAGCTGGTCCCGAAGCAGCTTCGTCAGGGGGAGTTCGACAGCCCCGAACCACTGAGTGCCGCCGTTGGGATGGCGCAACACGCCGGACTGGGAACACTGGTCGATGGCGACCGTGATTCGGACCGGTCCGTGGTCGGGTCCGGCGAACAGTTCAGGCGGTGGCTGCCGGGTGATCGCGGAGTGGCGACGGCCAGGTACGTCCAGTCAGGGTTCAAGAGAGCCAGCTCGTCCTCGACCGGCTGCTCCAGGTCCTTCACGGCGAGGCGGAGATCGTCAGGGTCGGCGGAGGATTGCCAAAGGAGGGCCATCGTCGGCCCGGTTTCGGTCCAGTTGTCGGCCAGTGCTGCATCGAGCAACTCGGCCAGAACCCGCGACTGGTCGGTGGGACCCGTTTCGTCCAACACGTTCGGCGCTCCTGTCGTTGGAGGGGCAGTGCAGGAGGCCGAGATAGCGGCCACGGCTATGCGCGCCAGCGTCGTCAAAACACCCGGTCGGGTGCAACCGAATTTCGTCGGTCCAAACGAAGGGTTACGGTGGTCGCATGCTCCACCACCTTTCGATCCCGGCCCGGGAACCGCGGCGGGTGGCGACGGCGCTGGCCGAGCTGCTCGGTGGTGACGTGACGGAGTTCGGCCCGGTCCCCGGCGCATTCATCGCCTGGGCGAGGGACGAGACGGGAACGGCGATCGACTGCCTGCCGCTCGGCACCGAAATGCGACCGGGCGAGAACGACGAGGAAGCTCGCTTCGCAACGGCAGAGCACCCGTCTCCATTCGGAGCGACGCACGCCGCCCTGTCGGTCGACCGCACGGAAGACGAGATCCGGGCCGTCGCCGACCGCGAAGGCTGGCGAGCCGTCCGCTGCGACCGCGGCTCCTTCAGCGTCGTCGAGTTCTGGGTGGAGAACTCGCTGATGCTCGAGTTCCTCACCCCCGAGATGGCCGCCGACTACCTCGCCGCCGTCCGCCCCGGCTGAAGAACTACGAGCGGACGTCGAGCACGACTTTCGCCAGTGCTTGGCGGCTGTCGAGCAGCTTGAGCGCGTCGGCAGCCTGCTCGAGCGGGAATCGCTGACCGATGAGCGGGCGGACGGATCCCTGCTCGATGAGCTTGCCAATCTCTTCGCCGTGGCTGCGGATCACGTCGGGCTTCTTCAGCACGAACGCACCCCAGCCGGCGCCGACGACCGAGATGTTGTTGAGCAGGAGCCGGTTGACCTTGACCTCAGGGATCGAGCCGCCGGTGAAGCCGACCACGACGAGCCGGCCACCCTCCCGCAGGGCCCGCAGGCTGTCGGTGAAGCGATCGCCGCCCACCGGGTCGACGACCACGTCCACGCCGCCGCCGGAGAGGTCCTTCGCCTGGTCCTTCCATTCGCCGTCGGACCGGACGACCTCGTCGGCCCCAGCGTCGCGGGCGATGCGCTCCTTCTCGTCGCTGGAGACGACAGCGATCGTGCGGGCGCCGAGGCCCTTGGCGACCTGGATGCTGGCGGTGCCGACGCCGCCGGCGGCCCCGTGCACCAGTACCGTCTCGCCCTCGCTCAACTGCCCGCGTGTGACGAGCGAGAAGTATGCGGTGTGGTAGTTGAGGACGAGTGCGGCACCCTGGGCGAAGTCCAACTCGTCGGGGAGCTCGAACACGAAGTGCTCCGGAGCGACCGTCGTCTCCGCCCACGCCCCGAGCATGCAGAAGGCGGCGACCCGATCGCCGGCCCGGACGGAGGCACCCTCCGGCGCCGAACGGACGACGCCGCCCACCTCGCTGCCCGGCACGAACGGCAGTGGCGGCTTGATCTGGTACTCACCGCGAGTCTGGAGCAGCTCGGGAAACGCAACGCCGGCGGCGTGCACATCGACCACGACACCGCTCCCCGGTGTCATCGAATGTGACGCCTCGGGCTCCTCCATGTCGACCAGCGCGAGAGCCGTGTCAGGCCCGCTCAACTCCACGATCTGGATGGCTTTCACGCCGGGGACGCTACACGGACGTCCGGCGCTGGATGTCACCGTCGTGACGGTTCGCCTGCAGCACGGGCGACGGACAGGAGCCGCTCCGGCGGCCGAGGATGGGCCCATCCGGGTCCGAAGGCCGCCAGGGGGTTCAGCATGCCGTCTTACGAGGAACTGCAACGCCGGCACATGGCAGAGGCGATGGCCATGCTACCCGGTCAGGTGGAGCGACTGAGCTGGACGGAGGAACAGCTGGCCACCCACCGCCGTGATGCGCTGCAGCAGCTGGTGCGGACGGCGCAAGACCGATCGCCGTGGCATCGACGCCGACTGGCCGGTGTCGACCCGGACACCCTCTGCGAAGAGGGTCTGGCCGCACTGCCGGTGATGACCAAAGAGGATCTCATGGGCAACTTCGACGAGATCCTCACCGACCCGAACCTGAACCTGGACCTCATCGAGACCCACATCGAAGGGCTCACCGACGACGCCTACCTGCTCAACCGGTACCACGCGGTCGCCTCGGGCGGATCGTCGGGGCGGAGGGGCGTGTTCGTCTACGACTGGGACGGCTGGACACTCGTCTTCCTCGGCCTGATCCGTTCCGAGCTGTGGCGCCAGGAACGCGACCGCGCCACGCACTCCGGGCCGACGATCACCGCGGCGGTGGCCGCCGGGCGGGCGTCCCACGCCTCCAAAGCCCTGTTCCAGAACTTCTCGAGCCCGGACCGGGTGGTCCACCCGCTGCCGGTCACCCTGCCGCTGGACGAGATCGTCGACAGGCTCAACCAGATCCAGCCCCACGTCCTG
>JAICGL010000250.1 GCA_025923175.1 Acidimicrobiia bacterium | reverse complement strand
GAGTTCACCGTTCATAAAATGACGGGAACGGATGTCAATGATTTCGAGTCGGGCTACTACCCCGGCGAAGCGATGTACGCGCTCACCCAGCTCCATGAGCTCGATCACAACGAGCGGTGGAGCGCTGCGGCGCATCGGGCGGCCCGCTGGCTGATCACCGTCCGTGACGCGGGCGTCGAGATTGACGACCTGGATCATGATCACTGGCTTCTCTACGGTTTACGCGAGGTCTACGAGGACAAGCCCGATCCGCTCTACGTGGAGCATGCCAAGAAGATCGTGCAGGCAATCGCCGCCATTCAGCATCACGGCAAATCAAAAAAGCAGGCCGACTGGAACGGCGGGTTCAGAAGTCCTCCCCGGTCGACCCCAGCCGCGACCCGGAGCGAGGGACTCGGCGCCGCATATGGTCTCTTTGTTGACGCGAACGAATCTTCTCAGGCCCAGATCGCCAAAGACGTCATGGCAAAGGCGATTGAGTTCCAGCTCCGGACGCAGTTCACGAAGGACAAGCTCTCGTCGATCGATGGCGACCCCGCTGCGGTCGGCGCCTTCCACGAGAGCCTCAGTGAATATGGCATCCGCATCGACTACGTGCAGCACAACATTTCCGCCCTCCTTCTCTTTGAGGCTCTCCGCAAAGGCAACCCCGCCGAAGAGGTCGCGGAGCGCTAGAGCGGGCCGTCAATCGGTGTGAGACAAGCGGGGACGTGTTTGTGCCAGGGGGTCCCGGCGAAGGGGTCGCGTGCGGCGGCGTCGGTCAGTTCGTTCGGAGCCAAGCCCGTCACCAGCGGGTCGCCGTTGTCGGAGGGGCTGAAGAGGCCCAGGCCGTTCGGCAGGGCGAGATGGCCGTCCTGCATGCGGTCGTCGATCTCGACGGTGACCTCGCCTCCACCCTTCCGGGTGGACAGGCGGGCCCGGCCGCCGTTGCTCAGACCAAGGCGCCCGGCGTCACCTGGGCTCACCCGCAACGCGCCCGCCGGGTCGCGTTTCCGCCAGGTGGGGTCACGCATGATCGTGTTGGCGGTGAACGAGCGGCGTTCGCCAGCGGAGAGCACGAAGGGCCAATCGGGGTCCGGAGCGGCGGGCTCCGTTGCCAGACTCTGCAGCTCTTGAAGTAGCTCAGGGATCGTGACGTGGATCCGCCCGTCCGCTGTCTTCAGGCGGCGCCACGACTCGTCGTACTCGTCGTCGGTGATCACCACGCCCGACGGGCTCGACAGGATCGCCTCGAACAGCTGCTCGCCGGCTTCGAGGCCCTCGCCGGTGAACCCGGCCCGGCGCACGCTCTCAGGCTGCGCCTGGGCGCACTTGTGGGCCGCGCCCCACAGCACGGCGGCGGCTGCCGCGCCGTCGGGCAGCGTGGGGCCCAGGGTGCGGTAGAGCACCACCGGCGCCATGGCTCCCAGCTTGGGATTGGCGCCGACCGCGGCGAAGAAGGCCATGGCGAAGGCGGCCCGGCTGTGAGTGGCGGCTTCCCGCAACGGGGCCAGGTCCTCCTCGGTCACCGCACCGAGCGCCTCCACCAGACGGGCGTGGATCTCCGGCTCCGGGAGCGGGCCCTCCGGCGCCTCCAGCAACGGCTTGCGGAGGTGGAACACGTTGCGGGGGAACTCGAAGTTGAAGAACGTCGCCTCCCACTTCTCGTACTGGGTCGACGCCGGCAGCACGTAGTGGGCCAGGCGGGCCGTCTCGGTCATGGCCACGTCGATGACGACCACGAGGTCGAGCGACTCCAGGGCCTCCCGGAACCGCTTCGAGTCGGCCAGCGAGTGGGCGGGGTTGGTGCTCTCCACGATCATCGCCCGGTAGCGGGCGGGGTGGTCGGTGAGGATTTCCTCGGCGATCACGTTGCAGGGCACCAGCCCCGAGATCAGCGGCATGCCGACGACGGGCGTCGTGCCCCGGACCTTCCCGCCGGCGGTGATGTCGACGAGGCTCGACGGCGAGTACACCGCTCCGGGCTTCCCGAAGTTGCCGGTGAGGACCCAGAGCAGCTTCTCCAGCCATGACACCAGCGTGGAGTGCCTGTTCATCTGCACGCCGAGGTCTTCGAAGACGGCGACGCCGCCGGTGGCCCCGGCGATCCGCCGGGCCGCCGCCCGCACGAGTTCCTCGGCGACGCCGCTGCGGGCGCAGTACTCCGCCACCGGCACGGCCGCCAGCGCCTCGAGGGTCTCCTCCACGTCGGCGGCGTGCTCGGCCAGCCACTGGTGGGCGACGAGGTGTTCCTGGACGATCACGCCGGCCATGGCGGTCAGCAGCCAGGCGTCGGTGCCCGGGCGGACCTGGAGGTGGAAGTCGGCCAGTTCGGCGGTCTCGGTGCGGCGGGGGTCGATGACCACGAGCGACCGGCCCGGGTCGCGGGCGATCTCCTTCAACGTGGTGCGGGCGTGGGGGATGCTGTGGCTCTGCCAGGGGTTCTTGCCGACGAAGACGGCGACCTCGGCGTGCTCGAAGTCGGCCCGGACCATCGCCCCCAGCATCTGGTGGTTCACCCAGAACTCGCCGGTCTTCTCCTGGGCCAGGGCGCTGGAGCGGAACCGGCCACCGACCGCCCGCAGGAGAGCATTCCCGTAACCACCACCCAAGTGGTTCCCCTGCCCGCCGCCGCCGTAGTAGAAGATCGACTTCCCACCGACCTCCGGGCCCGCCGCCTCCTGCACCGCCCGCAGGCGTGCTGCGACTTCGGCGATGGCCGTGTCCCAGTCGATCTCTTCGAATGTGCCGTCCGGGCGGCGCCGCAGCGGGTTGAGGATCCGGCCGGACCGGCCGTTCTGGTAGTGGTCGAGCCGCAGCGCCTTCTCGCAGGTGTAGCCCTTCGACGCCGGGTGGGCCTTGTCGCCCCGGATCCGTTCGAAGCGGCGCCCGTCCTCACCGCCGAGGCGGACCTCGATGCCGCAGTTGCACTCGCAGAGGATGCAGGCCGTCGGGTGCCACTCGGCGGTGGTGCTCACTTCCTGGAGAGCGGTCATGCCGACCCCTCCGCCATCTCCTTGATTCCGGCGATGGTGGCCGTCATGTTCGTCTCCCATTCCTGGAGGCGGCGGGCGATGATCCGCTCCTCCTTGTCGGGCATCTGCTCGATGAGCGACGTGATGCCGGACGGGCCGGGGCCCATCTGGGCCCAGTACCGCAGGCGAGTGCCGTCGCCATCGGGCGCCAGCTCCAGCCGCCACAGCGCCGACGGCACGTCGGGATCGCCAACGGCCCATCCGAAGCGCCGCTCCGGTTCGAAGTCGACGACTGTGCTCGTCGTCTCCCACTCACCCCGATTGGGGTGGAAGTTCCGCCCTTTGAAGCAGGCGCCGAGGCAGGGACCCTGCTCGGGCTTGACCCATGTCGCTTCCTGTAGCTCCGTCCCGAAGCGGGATGGCGCCATGATCTCGGTGATCAGCGGCCACACCTGGCCGGGCGGGGCGGCGACGTAGACGTCGGTCTCAGTCGTGGGGCGGTCTGCAAAGCGCACAGCTCGTCCTCCGTCAGTTGCAAGACTGAACTGACCCTAACCTGTGTCGGTTCACTAACGCAACTGTTAATCTGTACAACGTGAAGCGGACCGAATTCGCCTCGTGGCCGTGCTCCATCGCTCGCAGCGTCGACCTGCTCGGCGACTGGTGGACGCCGCTCGTCCTCCGGGAGGCGTTTCTCGGCGTGCGCCGCTTCGACGACATGCAGCGGTCGCTCGGGATCGGCCGCAACGTCCTCACCCAGCGGCTCAAGCGCCTCGTTGACGAGGGGATGCTCGACCGGGTGCTCTACCAGGAGAAGCCCGACCGCTACGAGTACGTCCTCACCGACAAGGGCCGCGACTTCTACCCGGTGCTGGCGGCCATGATCGCCTGGGGTGACCAATGGCTCTCCGGCGAGGAGGGCCCACCGATCGTGCTGCGCCACAAGGCGTGCGGGCACGACATGAGCGCCAAAGTCGTGTGCTCGGAATGCGGGGAGCCAATCCAGGCCCGGGACGTGCGGGCCCGCCTCGGCCCCGGCTATCCGCCGGACACGCCGCCGCCGGGGCCGCGCGTGGAGAGGGCCTGATCAGCTCCCGCTCGCCGCGGCAGCGACCGCGGCCAACACGGACTCCGCCAGTTCGGGCCGGCAGATGACAAGATCGGGCAGCCACGGCGGCACCTGGTTGTAGACGAGGGGCGAGCCGTCGATGCGGGAGACGTGGAGCCCGGCGGCAGCGGCGACTCCGACCGGGGCGGCCGAGTCCCACTCCCACTGGCCGCCACCGTGGACGTACACGTCCGCCTCTCCGAGCACCACGGCCATGGCTTTGGCGCCGGCCGAGCCCATCGGCAGAAGGTCGCCACCCAGCGCCTCGCGGACCATCTCGGTTTCCGCCGGCGGGCGGGTTCGGCTGACCACCAGGACTGGAGCCCGGTCGACGGCCGCCGGCAGCTTCGGCGGGTCGACGGTCGACAGGGTCATCCCCCGGCCCGGCAGCGCCACTGCGGCCACCGTCGGGAATCCCTGCTCGACCAAGGCCACGTGCACCGCCCAATCGGTGCGGGGGTCCTCTCCGAACTCCCGGGTGCCGTCGAGTGGATCGACGATCCAGGTCCGTGCGGCGTTGACTCGACTCGGGTCGTCGGCCCGTTCCTCGGAGAGGACGGCGTCGTCGGGGTGCGTCTGGCGCAGCCGTTCCAGGATGAGCTCGTTGGAGCGGCGGTCGCCCTCGTCCTTGAGCTGGGAGGGGTCGAGTCGCCCGGCGGCAGCGTCGGCCCGGATCTCGAGCAGGAGCTCCCCCGCTTCGGTCGCGATGCGGTGAGCGTCTTCGTGATCTCCCATCCCCGGGAGGATAGTGGCCTCTCGGCACCGGCTCTCCGCCGGGCGGGCCGAGCCGTACGATCGCGCCCCATGAGCCCCATCGATGCCTCCGCCGCCCGCAAGCACGTCGCCGACGTCTGGACGTCGGACGTGGTGCCGGCGCTCTGCGACTTCATCCGCATCCCCAACGTGTCGGTGGCCTTCGACCCCGACTGGGCCGGCGCCGGTCACATGGGCCGGGCGGTCGACCTCGTGGCCGGCTGGCTGCGGGCCCGGCCGATCGAAGGGGCGACGGTCGAGGTGCAAGAGATCGAGGGCCGGACCCCGGTGGTCCTCGTCGACGTCCCCGCCTCCGGGGTGAGCGGCGACGGGCCCGCCGTCCTCCTCTACGGCCACCTCGACAAGCAGCCACCACTGGCCCAGTGGCGGGACGGGCTGGGGCCGTGGGAGCCCGTTCTGGACGGCGAGCGCCTCTACGGCCGGGGTGGCGCCGACGACGGGTACGCGGCCTTCGCCGCCCTGTCCGCCATCGAGGCCGTGCGTGCCGCCGGGGGCGCTCACCGCCGCTGCCTGGTGATGATCGAGGCGTCGGAGGAGTCAGGCAGCCCCGACCTCCCCGCCCACCTCGAACTCCTCGGCGACCGTCTGGCCGGCACCGACCTCGTCATCACCCTCGACTCGTGGTGCTGGAGCTACGACCGGCTGTGGGTCACGACGTCGCTCCGGGGTCTCCTCGGGGTGGAGCTGACCGTCGAGGTCCTCACCGAGGGTGTCCACTCCGGCATGGCCGGGGGTGTGGTGCCGTCGTCGTTCCGGATCCTGCGCCGGCTGCTCGACCGGGTAGAGGACTCCGCCACCGGGCGGATCCTCGTCGACGCCCTCCACGTCGACATTCCCGAGGACCGGCTGCGTCAGCTCGCCGATGTGGCCGGCGACATCGGCGACCTGACCGCCACCTACCCCTGGGCGCCGGGCGTCGCGCCGCTCGGTACCGACACAGCGGACCGGCTCCGGGCCCGGACATGGGAACCGGCCCTCGAGGTCATCGCGGCCGAGGGCCTCCCAACGCTCCGCGACGGCGGAAATGTGTTGCGGCCGAAGACCACCGCCGGGCTGTCGTTCCGCCTGCCGCCGTCATGCGACGCCGCGACCGCTGCCCGGGCAGTCGAGGAGATCCTGCGCACCGACCCGCCCCACGGTGCCACCGTGACGGCCAACGCCACCACCGCCGAGGGCGGCTGGGCCGCTCCGCCGCTGGCACCCTGGCTCGACGCCGCCGTCACCGTCGCCTCGCAGGCCGCCTTCGGCGCCGACCCCCGCTACGTCGGCGAGGGCGGCACGATCCCGTTCATGGGGATGCTCGGCCGGTCCCTGCCCGAGGCGCAGTTCGTGATCACCGGGGTCCTCGGGCCCGGAAGCAATGCCCATGGCCCGAACGAGTTCCTCCACATCCCGACGGGGGAAAAGGTGACCGAAGCGGTGGCCCACCTCCTCGACGCTCACGCCCGCCGCTGACTGGCAAGACGAGGCGCTCGCCGGACACGGCCGGTGCCGGCGCAGCCGGCGCCAAGGAGGAGGCCGGCGGAGGCCGGCCGGGGT
>JAICGL010000249.1 GCA_025923175.1 Acidimicrobiia bacterium | reverse complement strand
TGAGGGCCAGCAGCGCCGCCTGACCGAGTCCGACTCGCCGGGGCAGGCGCAGGAGGGCGCCGGCGCCGGCGAAGAGGCCGACGCCGACTTCGGGGATGCCGAGCTTGGCTTCCCGGGAGGCGACGATGATGTCGCAGGACAGGGCGATCTCGAGGCCGCCGGCCAGGGCGAACCCTTCGATGGCGGCGATGAGCGGCTTGCGGGCCGAACGCTGGGCGATCCCGGCGAAGCCCCGGTCGCCGGCGATGGGGAACTCCCCTGAGGCGAAGCCCTTGAGGTCCATCCCGGCGCTGAACCCCTTGCCGGTGCCGGTGATCACCCCGACAGCCAGCTCCCGGTCGTCATCGAGCCGGTCCAGCGCATCCCCCATCGCCTCGGCCGTGGCCTTGTTGATGGAGTTCATGGCCTGCGGACGGTTGATGGTGATCAGGAGGACGCGCCCCCGCACCTCGGTCAGGACAAGGGACTCTTCAGCCATCGGTGATTCTCCTTTGCGGGGGACGGAGCACCGCCCAAGGGTCAGTCCTCGGATGCAACCTACTTCGTGGTCACGACGCCGGGCAGTTCGTGGGCGGGCGGTTCGGCCACGACGGGTGGACCGAAGCCGATCTCTCGCAGGCGGGGAACCCGGCGACGGAGCAGCGCCATGGCCACCCCGGCGATGAGCACGGGAATCGTGAGGGCCACCCCGGCCGCCCTGAGATCAACCGCCGAGGCCAGGCCACCGTCGACCAGGCTCGCCGGTGGCCGGGTGCCGAGGAAGCACAGGCTCCACAGGGCCATGATCCTCCCCCGCTGCTCCGGGGCGACCTCCAGCGTGAGGGCAGTGGTGGCACAGGTGTTGGTCAGCATGAAGAAGAAGCCGCCGACAGCGAGGGATACGAAGGCGAACGGGAGGTTCGGGGCGAGGGCGAAACCCAGCATCCCCACGCCCATGAGGATGCTCCCCGGAGCGAGGAACCGGACGGGATCGCGGGCCCGGGCCGCGGCGGTGGCCGCCGCCAGCGCCGCCCCGGCCCCGAACGCTCCGACGAGGAGCCCGGTCATGGTGTCGGCCCGGCCGAACACCTCGGCGGAGAAACCCGGTGTGAGGGTGCTGACCGGGTCCTGGCTGATCGAGATGGCCGCCACCACCATCAGTAGGGCAAGGAGGGCGGTGTCGTTGCCGACGAGACGGAGGCTCTCGCGCCAGCCGAGCCCCGGGCCCGTCCTCCGTGGCGCCTGCCCGGGCCGGACGGCGAGCAGCCCGACAATCAGCCCGAGGTACGACAGGGCGTTCAGGCTGAAGGCCGCGCCGATGCCCCAGTGAGCCACGACGGCCGCGCCGAGGACCGGCCCGACTGCCCGGGAGAGGTTGAAGGTGAGCGACGACATGGCAAGAGCCGACGGCACCAGCCGGGTCGGTACGAGGTCGGGCACCATCGCCTGGATGGCCGGAACGGCGAAGGCCCACGTCAGCCCGACGACCAGGACGAGGACGATGACGACCGGCGCACTCGCCAGCCCGGCGCCCTCCAGGGCGGCCAGCACGGCGGTGACGCCGGCGGCGATGACCTGGGTCACGACAATGAGTCGCCGCCGGTCGAAGCGGTCGGCGGCCGCTCCAGCCCACGGCGCCAGCAGGAACACGCCGACGAACTGAGCGAAGTTCACGACGCCGACGAGGAACGTCGAGCGGGTGAGGCGGTACACGAGCAGCGCCTGGGCGATGTTCTGGACCCAGGTGCCGCAGTTGGAGAGCAGGTTGCCGGCAAAGTACGGCCAGAAGTTCCGGATCCGAAGGGCCTTCATCGCGTCAACTGGCGACGGGAACGCCGAGGATCCACCAGCCGGTGTCGGGGAACCCGGCCGCTTCGGCCACGCGGGCCGAGGCGACGTTCTTCGGGGCATGGAGGTAGGTGGCCACGGCGCCTTCGTCGGCCACCCGCCGGGCGGCCTGCGCCACCAGGCGGCGGGCCAGACCACGGCCCTGGAGGTGCTCCTCGGTGGCCACCGACAGTTCCTGACCGAAGTCGTCGTGGCGCTTCCGGCCGACGCCGGCGCCGTATCGGCCGTGCTCGTCCAGATGGACGAGAACGTCGCCGTTGAAGACGGCCAACCACGGCGGGACCCGCTCGTCGTCGGGCGGGAGCCACACCGCTTCGGGGTCGCTGTCGTCGAGGAGCCGCTGGCACCACCGGAAGACGCCCCGGCCGAAGCGGGCGTCGGGCCGGCCGATGATGCCCGGGAGGGCGGGGCCGATCGTGGCCAGGTCCTCCCCCGCCGCCCGGGTCGCCTCGACGGCGTCCGGCGGCACCGACAACACCGTCCCCTCGGGCGTCTCCACACCGGCCACCGGATAGACCTTCCCGTCCCAGGCCGGCGACACGCGGTGCGGCGATCCGACGATGGTCAGCTCCCCGGTGGGGGGCCAGGCGCCGAGCCAGTCGGCCAGATGCCGCTCGAGCCGACCGGCGAGAGTGGGGAGCTTCACCTGCCGCCCCCGAGCACTGCTCGCTGCGCTCAGGGCTGGACGTCGAGGACGCGGTCGAGGCCGGTGATCTCGAAGACCTTGCGGGCGTGGGCGTTGAGGTGGCGAACGACGATCTGCCGACCCGGTTCCTCGCCCCGCAGGCGCGTCTGGGCCCGCACGATGACCCCGAGGCCCATCGAATCGATGAAGCCGAGCTCGGCGAATTCGAAGACGAGCTTGCCCGTGATGCCGGCCAGGATCGGCTCCATCTGTTCCCAGAGGAATGGGGCGGTGAGGACGTCGAGTTCGCCCCGCACAGCGACGATTACGTCGCCGCCGTCGGTGGCGATGTCGACGGTGAAGTCGTCCGGCACGCTCGCCCGGAAGCTCGGAGGAATGTCGGCCACAAGGTCACCTCGGTCCGCCCGTCACGAACACGGCTGGTGCTCAACCGTGCCCATTCTTCCCGACGGGCACCCGCCGCGGGCGAACGGTGCTGATCCCTGCGTCCGTTCGGGGGAGGCTGGTGAAGCCCCCGAGCGTCAGCGACCGGGGTAGCGGCCGCTGTTGTCGAGCCCGCAGAAGATCTGCCTGGCCCGGCACAGCTCGGCCTGGAGCCGGGCCGAGTACGCCGCGTCGCTCAGGCCGGCCTGGTTGAGGACTTTCGCCCGGGGCGACCTGACCGCCGGACGAGCCACCGCCGGTGCAGGCAGGACCGGGGTGGCCGGCGCCGCCACCGCCGGAGCCGGAACGGCCGGCGGTGCCTGCACGATCTCCGGAGCGGCCGGCGCGTCCGGCGCCTGGACCACGGCCGGGGCGGCCGGTAAGGGCGCCGGGCCGGCCGGCGGGGCGTCCGAGGCGCCGACCGGCACGGCCATCAGCGGGGCGGTGGCGACGACCAACAGCGTGGCGACGGTCCGGCGCACGGCGGTCTCCCTTGTTCGCTGGTGCTTACCCGTAACTTAGTCGAATTTCGCACCAGTTACTAGGGGAACTTTGGCAACTTCTGGCGCCGTCCTACCGGGAAGCGGCTCGAACCAATGTGGGCTCAGAAGGCTCAGAGAGCTCCTCGGTTGCCGGCTCGATGCCCCGCCGGCGGAGGTCGTCACCGGAGAGAAGCGGCCACCCCTTCCGCAGCACGTGCTGGAGCCAGAACCCACAGGCCTGGGAGGTGAGGACGGCGGTGAGCACGAGCGTGGTGAAGAACGGAGCGTTGATGATGCCGGCGTCGAAGGCCACCGAGGCCATCACGATCCCGGGGCCGCCCCGGGCATTCTGGGTGACGGCCAGGTTGACCGTGTCGAGCCAGTTCATCCCGGCTAGGCGCGAGCCGAGGCCGACGCAGAGGAAGACGACGACCGAGGTGCCGAGCATGAACGCCAGGAGCATGACGGGATCGAAGGTCTTCGACAGGTCGAGCCGGTAGCCGATCAGGGCGAAGTAGACCGGGATGAAGAAGTTGCCGGCGACCTCGCTGATCGAGTGGACCGGAGCCCGGAACCGGGCGTGCTCGGTGCTCTTCATCCCGCCCATCACGCCGTAGCCGGCGAGGAGGGCGGCGAAGGCCACGGTGACGTCGAGGGCGGCGGCGAGGGCGACGTAGCCCAGGAAGACGGTGAGCATCCAGACGATGGGCGAGTTTTCGGCCAGCACGTTCCACTGCGCCCGGGAGAGCTTCCGGAGCACGACCGGCATGACGAACAGGGCGGCCAGGACGAACGCGGCGTTGACGAGGATGTGCTCGCTGATGGTGCCGGCCAGCTGGTCGCCGGTCGACGCCAGCTTGGAGGCGGCGATGGCCGAGGCGATGGAGAGGACGCCCCACAGGCCGATGTCCTCCAGCACCGCCGAGCCGAGCTGGAGGCTGGCGAAGCGGGTGTGGAGGATGCCGAGGTCGGCGAAGATCTTGGTGATCACCGGGATCGAGGTCACCGCCGCTGCGGCTGCGAACACGAGGATGACCGCCGACTCGCTCCCGGCCGTCCCCATGAACCGCTCGAGCGGCAGCATCGGGGCCACCAGGAGGGCGAAGAGGAACGGGAGGGGCGTCCCGAGGCCGAGGATGAAGGCCGTCGCCTTGCGGTTCTCCTTGCCGAGCAGGTGCTTGGCGGCGGCGCCGGCCACGAACATCAGCATCAGCATTCCGAAGTTGTAGAAGAAGCTGAGGACGAGGGCCCTGGGGTCGGTCTTGCCGGCGCCGAAGATGTCGGCCGAGAAGCCGGGGGCGACCTTCTGCAGCACGGTCGGGCCGAGCAGGATGCCGGCCAGGATCTCGCCGACGACCTTGGGCTGGTGGAGCTTGGTGAAGAGCTGCCCGAGCAGGTTGGCGGACAGCATCAGGAGGAGGAGGGCGAGAATGACCGAGCCCAGCTCTTGGTTCGACATGGCGGCTCCCCAGCGGAGTCGGACCGTTGTCAGCCGGTCCTAGGTGAACGGAAGGTGAACACCGATGGTGAACACTCGGTGAACGACATATTCGCCCCGTTGGGCCCAACTCCTTCCGTTCACTTTCGGGGAGGGACCGCCTGACCGGGTGACGAATCTGTTCACCATGAAGATCAAGATCCTCTGCACCCTTGGGCCTGCTTCCCTCCGCGGCGACGTCATCCGCGCCCTCGAGGAGCGGGGCGTCGACCTCTTCCGCATCAACCTGTCCCACACCCCGCCGGAGGCCGTGGAGCCGACGATCGCCCTGATCCGCCGGTACTCCAACACCCCGATCTGCCTCGACTCGCAGGGCGCCCAGGTGCGCTGCGGAAAGATGGCCGAGGGCGTGACCCTCACGGCCGGCACCCAGATCAAGCTCTGCGCCGAGGACGTGGTCGGCACCGCCGAGCAGATGACCCTCTGGCCGGCGTCGGTCTTCGCCTCGATGCGGCCCGGCGACCTCGTCCACGTCGACTTCGACGGGGCGCTCATGCAGATCATGGACGTGGCCAGCGACCACAGCCACGCCCAGGCGGTCGTGCTCGACGGCGGCCGGGTGAAGTCGAACCGGGCCGTGGTCATGGACCCGCCGCCCTCCCTCGGTCCGATCACCGACAAGGACGTGACGGCCATCGAGATCGGCGTCCGCCTCGGGATCCGCCACTATGCACTCTCGTTCGCATCGTGTGCCGCCGACGTCGAGCTGATGCGGGCCCTCATCCCCGAGGGGTCGACGATCATCTCCAAGATCGAGAGCCGGGCCGGGGTGCGCAACCGCGACGAGATCATCGACGCCTCCGATGCGGTGTTGATCGACCGGGGCGACCTGTCCCGCGAGGTGCCCGTCGAGTACGTGCCCTACTACCAGAAGGCGATCGTGCGGCAGGCCAACCGGTGGAACACCCCGGTCTACGTGGCCA
This sequence comes from Acidimicrobiia bacterium, assembly GCA_025923175.1. Lineage (GTDB taxonomy): Bacteria > Actinomycetota > Acidimicrobiia > IMCC26256 > BP-133 > BP-133. The sequence goes on along the minus strand of JAICGL010000249.1, from coordinate 580 downwards.
CCAACCTGCTCGAGTCGATGGTGACCCAGCGCAAGGCCACCATTGCCGAGATGAACGACATCGCCAACACCCTGCTCGACGGGGTGCACGGTCTCGTGCTGGCGGCCGAGACGGCCATGGGTGTCGACCCGGTCGGCGCCGTCGACGCGGTGTACCGCTGCATCAAGTCGTTCGAGCACACGAGCATGGGGTCGATCCTCGAGGAGGACCGGCTCGGCCGGCTCGCCTGACGCTGCCGTGGGGCTCCGGCCCCCGGCGCTTCCTACTTGATCGCGCCGACGGCCCGGGCCACGTTGAGGCGGCCCCGGCAGTACTCGCTGTTGGCGCCGCACGGAACGGCGTCGGTGGTGGCGAGAATCCGTTCGACAACCTGCTCCTTGGTCAGCCCTTGGGCGAGGAGCAGGGCGACGGCTCCGGTCACATGCGGGGCGGCCATCGAGGTGCCGGCCAGGTAGCTGTACTGGTTCTGCTTACCCTCGGCCCAGAAGGTGGAGTAGCTGTTGTCGGCCTCGCCGGCCGCCTGCCCGCCGGTGCCGCCGGGGGCCACGAGGGCCCACTTGGCGTTGCCGGTGGGGCTGGA
>JAICGL010000248.1 GCA_025923175.1 Acidimicrobiia bacterium | reverse complement strand
CGGCCGTGACGGCGCCGAACCGACCGGCGCCATGCGCGGCGTCCCCGTTGACGAGGTCCTCGCCCGGGCCGGCCCTTCAAACTGGCGTTCCTCACCGCGCGATGACCGCGGTGAAGAACGCCAGTTGGATGGGGAGTCGGCCGAATCCTCGAACCGGCGTTCCTCACCGCGCGATGACCGCGGTGAAGAACGCCAGTTGGCGGTGGCGCAGCTACGGGATCGGCTGCAGCGGGACATGACCACCTTTGCGGGGGTGCTCCGGGACGGTGCAGGGCTCGAGCAGGCGGCCAAAGCCGTTGCCACTGCGGCGTCGGCAGCCGCTGCGATCGACGACGGTCGGGACCTCGCCGAGCTCAACAATCTCCTCGCGGTCGCGCGGGCGGTCGTGACCGCAGCGACCGAGCGGCGGGAGTCGCGCGGCTGCCACCACCGGCTCGACTTCCCCGAACCACACCAGCCGCTGGAGCGGATCGTGCACTTCGGCGCCGCTCGGCGGATCAGGGTGCCGGCGGCCGCGGCCGTCCCCGAACGGGAGCACTGACGGTATTGGCCGGCGAGTTCGACCCGCCGATCAGCGCAGTACGGGAGGCAGTGGCCCGGGCGCTGGCCGAGGACCTCGGCGTCCTCGGGGACCTCACGTCGACGGCTCTCATCCCGGCCGAGGCCGTTGGGGCCGGCCACTTCGTCGCCCGCCGCCCCGGCGTCCTGGCCGGCACCGCCGTCGCCGGCGAGGTCTTCGCTCAGCTCGACCCGGCCGTTTCCGTCGCCTGGGCTGCGGCTGACGGCGACCGGCTGAGCGCCGGTCAGGCGCTCGGGACCGTCAGCGGCCCGCTGCGGTCCCTGCTCACCGGGGAGCGCTCGGCCCTCAACTTCCTCGGGCACCTGTCGGGCATCGCCACGCTGACCCGAACGTATGTGGACGTGATCGCATCGGTGTCGGGCGGCGAGCGGTGCCGCATCCGCGACACCCGCAAGACCACGCCCGGGTTGCGGGCGCTGGAGAAGGCCGCGGTGCGGGCCGGCGGGGGAGCGAACCACCGAGGCAACCTGTCGGACGCCGTCCTCGTCAAGGACAACCACCTGCGTCACTGCTCCATTGCCGACGCCATCGACCGGGCTCAGGCCCGCTGGCCCGGCGTGGTCGTCGAGGTGGAGTGCGACACGCTCGACCAGGTGGCAGAGGCGAAAGCAGCCGGCGCGGTGCTCGTCCTCGTCGACAACATGACCCCCGACGAGGTTGCTCAGGCCGTCGGCATCGCCGGGGGCGCCTTCCCCATCGAGGTGTCGGGCGGTGTCACCCTCGACACCGTCACCGCCTACGCCGCCGCCGGCGCCGACCTCATCTCCGTCGGCGCCCTCACCCACTCCGCACCGGTGCTCGACATCGGCCTCGACCTCGAATAGGACCGTCACGCAGATGCTGCTCGCCATCGACGTCGGCAACACCCAGACCGTCGCCGGACTCTTCGGCCCTCCCGACCCGGAGAACAAGGAATTTGACCTGATCGACCACTGGCGGATCGTCACGGTGGCCGAGCGGACGTCCGACGAACTCGCCCTCCTCCTCCGCCAGTTCCTCGGCTGGCACGGCGTCACCCCGACGGAGCAGATCACCGGCATCGCCATCTCGTCGGTCGTTCCGAGCGTCACGGCCAACCTGCGCCAGATGTCGGAGCGGCACTTCGGTGTGACGCCTTGTGTCATCGAACCCGGCGTCCGCACCGGCATGCCGATCCTCTACGAGAACCCGAAAGAGGTCGGCGCCGACCGGATCGCCAACGCCGTGGCCGCCTACGACCTCTACGGCGGTCCCAGCATCGTGGTCGACTTCGGCACCGCCACCACGCTCGATGCCATCAGCACCAAGGGCGAGTACCTCGGCGGCGCCATCATCCCCGGCATCGAGGTGTCGATGGACGCCCTCTTCGGCCGCGCCGCCGGTCTCCGCAAGGTCGAGCTGATCCCGCCCCGCAACGTCATCGGCAAGTCGACCGTGGAGTCGATCCAGTCGGGCGCCGTCCACGGCTTCACCGGCCAGGTCGACCACCTCGTCCGCTGCTTTATCCAGGAGATGGGCGACTCCACCGTGGTGGCCACCGGCGGGCTCGCTGCGCTCATCGCCCCGCTGTCGAGCACCATCCAGCACCAGGAGCCCTGGCTGACGCTCTACGGTCTACGGATCGTGTACGAGCGCAACCATTGACGTCCTCCCACGGTTTGGAGCCGGGGGATTTCAACTACGCGGCCGTCGGAGGTGCGTGTTGAGGTTCGCAGTTCATCGAGGCCACAACGACAGCCTCTCCGTGCGCGGTCACCGCCCGTCCGGCGGCCAGAATGTTCAAAGCGGCGTTCACGTCAGCGTGGGCGACATGCCCGCAGGCGACGCAGCCGAAGACCGCTTGGCTCTTGCGGTTCTCGGCGGCGACGTGACCGCAGGCGCGGCATCGCCTCGACGTGTTCACTGGGTCTACTTTCACGACTACGACCTCGGCCAGGGTGGCTTTCTCGCACAAGCGGCGAGCGAAGAGGCTCCAGCGCCGGCCGAGGATCTGCCGGTTCAGGCCCGACTTGGCCGCCACGTGGCGGCCCGGCGCTGCGATGCTGCCCCGGGCGGAACGAGTCATGGCTGTGACCCGCAGGTCCTCAATCGCCACAAGGTCGTAGTCCCTTACCAGGCTGGTGGTGGTCTTCTCGATCCAGTCCTTTGCCCGATCTGCCTCCCGGGCCCGAAGACGAGCCACAGCGCGCCGTGCCTGCTCTCGCCGCCGAGACCCCTTCTTCCGCCGGGCGAGGCGGCGCTGGAGTCGGACGAGATGGGCCCGCTCTCTCAGCGTCAGCTCCGGGACGTGCAGCAGTTGCCCGTCGCTAGTGGCCAGGGTGTTGACCACCCCACGATCGACACCCACCGCGGCGCCGGTAGAAATCCGCTTGATCGGCTCGGGCTTGAGCGCGAAGCCGATGTGCCAGCGTCCCATAGGGTCGAGCGTGACCCGGTAGGACTTCGCCCCGCTGGGAAGCGGCCGGGTCAGCCGGAACCGGACCCAGCCGACCTTGGGAACGAACACCTCGGCGGCCCGGCGGTTCAGGCGACGCACATGCCCCGTCTTCACCGCCACGATCCGGAACCCCTCGCGTCGGCCCTTCTTGCGCCACGTCGGCCGGCCGTGTGTACCCGCCCACCAGTACTTCATGGCCTGAGCGAAGTCCCGCAACGCCTGCTGCTGGACGGTGAACGACCCCGCAGCCAGCCACTCGCTGGCCGCCCTCGCTTCGGTCAACTGGGCGCTCTGCGCGACATATCCCGGGGTGGGCCCCCACTCGGGCCGGTACCAGTTGGTCTGTTCCAACGCGAGGTTCCACACGAACCGCGCCTGGACACAATGCCCCCGCAGACCCTCTTCCTGGACTGGCGTTGGATAGAGCCGAAACCTCACCCGCCAATCCTACGAACCGGCTGTGACACAAACCGCGAGGCGCGCCCAGCTCCTCCCATTGCGCCGGCGGGGGACCGATGAGCGACGACGAGACTCCGAACGAGACAACGATTCCGGGGGGCACTCCCGAACCCCCGGGAGTGGTCGCGCCCGAGGACGAGTACGCCCGCCGGCTCGGCGCGGTCGAAGCCATCCGCGACGCAGGCGGCGACCCGTACCCCGTCCGCTTCGACCGCGACCGCACCGCCGCCTCCCTCCACGAGGAGTTCGGCTCGCTGGAGCCGGGCACCGAGACCGGCGTCACCGTCCGGGTTGCGGGCCGCCTCCTGCTGATCCGCCGGCAGGGCAAGCTCATCTTCGCCACCCTGCGGGACGGGACGGCGGCGATCCAGCTCTTCGTCTCCCAGGCCGAGGTCGGGGAGGAAGGGATGGCTGGCTTCGGTGGGCTCGACCTCGGCGACTGGGTTGGGGTCGAGGGCGAGGTCATGACCACCCGCAGGGGCGAGCTGTCCGTCAAGCTCCGCAGCTTCCAGCTCCTCGCCAAGTCGCTCAGGCCGCTGCCCGACAAGTGGCACGGCCTCTCCGACGTCGATACCCGCTTCCGCCGCCGCTACGTCGACCTCATCGTCAACGAGGACGCCCGCCGGGTCTTCCAGATCCGCTTCGCCGCCATCAGCGCCATCCGCCGGTTCCTCGACTCCCAGAGCTTCATCGAGGTCGAGACGCCCGTCCTCCACCCGGTGCCCGGCGGGGCGGCGGCCAAGCCGTTCGTGACCCACCACAACGCGCTCGACATGGACCTGTTCCTGCGCATCGCCCCCGAGCTGTACCTGAAGCGGCTGATCGTGGCCGGCTTCGAGCGGGTCTACGAGATCGGCCGGGTCTTCCGCAACGAAGGCCTGTCCACCCGGCACAACCCCGAGTTCACGATGCTCGAGGCCTACCAGGCCTACGCCGACTACACCGAGATGATGACGCTGACCGAGGAGCTGGTGGCGCACGCCGCTCGGGAGGCGACCGGTTCGACGACGGTGCCCAATCCCAACGACACGGTGGACGGGCAGCCGCTCGACCTCGCCCCGCCGTGGCCCCGGCGCACCCTGCGGGACCTCATCAAGGAGCACGCCGGTGTCGACGTGCATCCGGCGATGCCGGTGGGCGAGCTCCAGAAGATCTGCGACACCCTCGAGGTGCCGTACGACCCGAAGTGGGGGCCGGGCAAGCTCGTCCTCGAGATCTACGAGAAGACGACCGAGCACGCCATCGTCGGCCCGATGTTCGTCCTCGACTATCCGCGGGAGGTGTCGCCGCTCGCCCGTCCGCACCGCGACGACCCGGCCCTCGTCGAGCGCTTCGAGGTCATCGTCGCCGGCCGGGAGCTGGCCAACGCCTTCTCCGAGCTCAACGATCCGGTCGACCAACGCCATCGCTTCGAGGACCAGGCCGCCCTGGCCGCCGGCGGCGACGAGGAAGCTCAGCCGGTCGACGACGACTACCTCCTCGCGCTGGAGTACGGCCTTCCGCCCTGCGGCGGCCTCGGCGTCGGGATCGACCGGCTGGCCATGTTGCTGGCCGGCGTGCCCTCGATCCGGGAAGTGATTCTCTTCCCGCATCTCCGCCCCCAGGCGTAACCCCGGCCGCCGCCCTGCGTCATAACCGGGTAACGCCTGGTTTACCTTGGTTGTACCGGCGGGTAACAAGCGGCACCTAAGCGGCACTCAGGAGGAGCGAAGTTGGCGACGGCCCACGCCGGCGACGGTACGGGTATCTACTACGAGACGTGGGGGCGGGGAGAGCCGCTGCTGCTCGTGCCGGGCCTCGCCACCGACCTGCGGATCTGGGCCTGCCAGCGCCTCGTGTTCGGCCGCCGGTTCCGCTGCATCGCCGTCGACAACCGGGGCTCGGGCCGCTCCGGCAAGCCCGAAGGGCCCTACACGCTCGAGCAGATGGCCGCTGACGCGATCGCCGTCCTCGACGCCGAAGGCGTGGGCCGGGCCCACGTCCTCGGCCACTCGATGGGCAGCTACATCGCACAGGTGATGGCGGTGCAGTATCCCGACCGGCTCCGCTCGCTGACGCTGGCCGGCACGGCCTGCCGTCATGTGCCCTGGCGGCTCGAGCTCCTCGAGCGCTGGCAGGAGACGGCCCGTTCCCGGGGCGTGCACGCCTGGGCCCGCCGGGCCTTCCCCTACCTGCTCGGCCCCCGCACCGCCTGGACGCTGGGCCTGTTCATCAACCTGCTGTGGCCGATCCTCCTTCAGCAGCCCGCCCACGCCTTCGACAGCCAGATCGGAGCGCTGCTCGGCGCCCCCGATGGCGAGCGCGGCCGCCTCGCCGATGTCGAGGCCCCCACGCTCGTTGTCTGCGGAGCGCGGGACACGCTGACCACGCCGGCCGATGCCGCCGAGGTCGCCGCGCTGATCCCCGACGCCCGGGTCGTCACCCTGAAGGGCGCCGGCCACGGCCTGATGCTCGAGGCAGCGCCGGACTTCAACGCCGCCGTGCTCGATTTCCTCGCCAGCGTCGAACGCCAGCCAACCGCTGCAACCGGCTGACGACTACGCCAGCGGCTGCGGCCTGGCCGCCGGGCTCGAGGCGATGATGCGTCGCTCGGCGTCGACGGCGACCACCCGGTAGAGGTGGCGGGCGGGGTCGGTGATCGTCTCCATGAACGAGACGGTCCAGGGGTTGGTGATGCGGGCCACGACCGTTGTCGCCTCGTCGACCGGATAGCGGGGCTCAGTGGCGCCGTCGGCCCGGAGCACCAGGTAGGCCGCGAAGTCCTTGCCGGTGTAGGCGCTCCACTGGAGCTTGGCGGTCGTGTCCCGGTAGCGGGCGTCAAGCTTCAGCGCCGCCACCGCATTCGTCGGGCCGGAGGTCGAGGCGGTGGTCGGCTTGGTGGCGACGGTCGTACTCGTCGTCGGCTTGGTGGTCGTGGGCGACACCAACACCCGGG
>JAICGL010000247.1 GCA_025923175.1 Acidimicrobiia bacterium | reverse complement strand
GGCGTTCCCGTCCGGCACCAGGGGACCGTCGTCGCCGCCCTGGTCGTTGCCGGTACGCCCCGCCCCGACAAGCCACTGGAAGCCGACGCGCTGATCACCCTGGCCGACTGTGCCGCCCTCGCCCTCGCCGGCCGGCCTGTCGCAAGCGTCCTGTCCGGCCGCGACGACGAGGACGACCTGGCCCTGGCCGACGCTCTGGTCACCATCGCCGCCGCCACGACGACCGAGGAGGTCGTAGCCGCCGCCCTCGACGTGGCCGCCGCCCGATTCGGCGCCCGGGCCGGATTCGTCTGCCTCCCCGCAGGACCCGGAGGTATCGAGGTCATGGGCTGGCGAGGGATCGACCGCGACCGCATCGGTGCCGCCGGCCGCCATCCTCGCTTCACCGGGCTGATCTCGGGGTCCGACGTGGCTGTGGTGGCCCCCACGGACCCCGTCGTCGCCCAGCTCACCGCCGGGGCCGAGTTCGCCGTGAGCCTGCCGGTCGCGGCCGGCGAGCCGGGCGCCCTCGTGCTGCTGGTGGCGGAAGCACCGGACGCCGCCGGGCACCGAGCTCTCAGGGCGCTGCGGGGCCAGCTTGCCGCCGGGCTGCGCACGGCCCGGGCCGCCTCGGCCGCCGACGCCACCGGCGCCCAGGTGGGGAAGCTCATCCACTCCCTGCCCGACCCGGCACTGGCCGTCGACGACGCCGGGCGGTTCGTCGTGCTCAACGCCGCCGCCGCCGAACTCTTCGCCCTGTCGGACTCGTTCGAGATCGGCCGGCACGCCCGCGGCAGGCTCGGCCATCCCGGCCTCGAAGGGCTGCTGCTGGGCGACGAGACCGAAGGCTTCACCGAGGGATCGGAGATCGTCCTCGGGCGCCCGACCCCCCACCGCTTCGTCGCTTCGACGCGATCCCTCGGCACCGGCGGGCGGGTCCTGTTCCTGCGCGCCGCCGCGGCGGCTGCGCCCGCCGCCCGAGAGACCGACGCCCTGGCCGCCGGGCTCGGCCGGGCGCTGCGCGACCCGCTGGCGACCATCACCGCCCTGGCGTCGACCGGCGCCGCCGGAAGTGGCATCAGCACCGCCGCCGACTGGGACGTCGCCCGCAAGGGCATCCTGGCCGAGGCAGCCCGCCTCGAGGCAGTGGCCGACCAGCTCGCTCTCCTGTCGCCCAACGGGCAGGGGCCTCCCGTCACCGTCCGGGCGGAACCGTGCGACGTCGTGGCCGTCGTTGCGCTCGTCGTCGACGGCCACCGCTCCGGGGCCCCGGAGCGCACGATCTCAATCGCCGGGCCGGCCCGGCTCCCGGCGGTGGTCGACCGCCGACTCCTCGAGCGCGTCCTCGATCCCCTCGTCGACAACGCCCTCCGCTACTCCGACGGCCCGGTCACCGTCGAGATCGCCGACCGGGGCGAGACGTTCGAAGTGGCGGTGGTCGACGTCGGCCCCGGCATCTTCTCCGGAGACATCCCCGGTCTCTTCGAACGCTTCCACCCCCTCGACGGCTCGCCCGTCCGCCAGGGAGCGGGCATCGGCCTCTACACCTGCCGGCGCTTCGTGGACCTCATGGGCGGACGCATCTGGTGCGACAGCCGGCTCGGGATCGGCAGCCGCTTCGCGGTGCGGCTCCCCCACGCTCCTCCGTCCAGATAAGGGGGGCAGCACCGGGGCGCGCGACCATGACGCGTGGCTCCCATCGCCTTCGCTCATCGGGGCGGGCGCGCTGACGATGCGCCCGAGAACAGCCTGGTCGCCTTTCAACGGGCGCTGAAGCTCGGCGCCACCGGGCTGGAATCGGACGCCAGGCTGTCGGCCGACGGGCAGGTCGTGCTGGTCCACGGCCCGATAGTGCGGACGGGACTGCGCCGGTCCAAGGTCCGCACACTCTCCGCTGACCGCCTCGCCGGACTGGGTGTGCCCCGGCTGGCCGACCTGTACGCCGAAGTCGGGACCGACTTCGAGCTGTCGCTCGACCTCAAGGAGCCGGACCTCACCGCTGCGATCGTGGCGATCGCTCGCGACGCCGGCGCCCTCGACCGTCTGTGGCTCTGCGCCCGGGAGCTACCGGAGCTGGAGAGTGCCCGGCGGGTCGATCCCGATGTGCGCCTCGTGCACTCGATGGGACGGCGGGCCTACGGTGATGCCCTGGAGCGCCACGCCTCCACACTGGTCAAGGCCGGTGTCGCCGCCCTCAACCTGCGGGAGGCGGAGTGGTCGCTCGGGCTCGTCACGCTGACGCACCGCTTCGACCTGAAGGCGTTCGCCTGGGACGCCCAGGAGTACCGTCGGATCCGGGCCGTCCTCGAGATGGGAGTCGACGGGATCTACAGCGACCACGTCGACCGGCTGGTTGCGGCCGTCGGGGAATGGGCTACAGAAGACCCAGGTCGCTGAGCGGCCAGATCTTCACGAAAGCCCGGCCCACGATGGCGCTCTCGTCGATGGCGTGGAAGAACGTCGAGTCGCGGGAGTCCTGCCGGTTGTCGCCCAGGACGTAGATCTTGTCGGGCGGGATCTTTTCCGGAGGGAAGTCGCGGGAGCGGACATCGGGAGACAGGTACGGCTCGTCGAGCGGCTTCGGCTGTTCCTCGCCCGGCTTCGTGATGTAGATCGAACCGTTGCGGCCCTCGATCGTCTCGCCCGGCAGGCCGACGACCCGCTTGATCAGGTCCTTCACCTGGGCCGTGGCGGCGCCGGGCGGGGCCTTGAACACAACGATGTCGCCCCGGTGCACCTCGTGGAGCTTGTACGAGAGCTTGTTGACCAGCACCCGGTCGTTCTTGACCAGGGTCGGGACCATCGACTCCGACGGGATGTAGAAGGCCTGGATCAGGAAGCCCCGCACGATGAGGGCGACCGCCAGCGATGCGGCCACGAGGATGAGCCACTCGTAGCCCTGCTTCTTGCGGTTCGACCTGGCCTTCTTGCGGGCGGATCCGGCGGCGCCGTCCTCAGCGGGATGCGGCAACTCAACCGGAGGCTCCACCGGAGGTGTGGCCACTTCCCCAATGGGCGGCTGCGGGCCGACCTCGGCAGAACCTATTTCAGAGCGATCCACGGACAACCATCCTCGCACGCCGGGGCCGCTTATCCGTAGCGGACGAGCAGGCGCCGGGCGGCTTCCTCCGCTTCGGCTCGCACCTCGGCGGGTTCCAGAACCTCGGCTGACGGCCCGAGCCGGAGGAGCAGCCGCTCCAGCCACGCCCGTTCGTTGGCCACCAGTACGACCCTCAGCCTACCGTCCGGCGTCTCCTGGACCGACTCCACCGGGTAGCTCTCGGGCACCCAGCGTGCGTCGGCGTTCAGCAAAAGGGTGACTCGGCGGTCAGAAGGCCGCGGATGAAACAGTCCCCCTTCGGTGGCGCCCGCAGATGCGGCGGGGTCGAAGTGCTCGCCGGTCGGCCGTACGCCCCGGACCCGGTCCACCCGGAACAGGCGATCGTCCTCCGCCCGGTGGCAGTAGGCGTCGACGTACCACTGCCCGGCGGCGGCGAACACGGCCCGGGGATCGATCCGCCGGGTGGTGACTTCGTCACGGCCGAACGTGTAGTAGTCGATCTCGACCCGCTCCGAGGCGGACGCCGCCGCCCGCAGCGGATCCAGATAGCGGGCCGCCCCCAGCTCGACCGCCATCCCGTCGCCGCCGCCGAGGACGCCCGCCAGCTTGCCGAGCGCTGAGGCCAGCGACCCGTTCTCGTCGGCGCCGGGCACGGCCAGCAGGGCTTGACCGGCAGCGAGGAGGGAGAAGCCCTCGGCCGGGGTGAGTCGCAGCGGGCGCCCGAAGTACTCGGCGAACCGGAGGTAGACCCGGCCGTCGACGATCTCGCAGTCGATCAGCCGGTCGGGCGTATAGGGCGGCAGGCCGCAGAACGGCACGAGTTCGAGGTCACGTTCGAGCTCGGCGACGGTCAGGCCGAACCGGGCGGCCAGGTCATCGAGGCCGCTGCCCTGGTGGTCGACGATCCAGGGGATGATCGTGAGCAGGCGCCGGAGGCGGACGGCGGCGTCGGGCCGGGTCACCCTGCGCCTCCCCCTGAGCTCGGGGCCTCGCCCGCAAGTGCTGTGAGCCACGCCACCATGTCGGCCCGCAGCTCCGGGGGGCCCAGCACCTCGGCATGGTCGAGGAGACCGATTACGAATGACCGGAATGCGCCACGATTGGTCACGGCCATCCGCACCACCACCGAGCCGTCGTCGCGCCGCTCGGCCACGGCCTTGCTGCCGAGGTCGGCTTCGACCCATCCCGCCTGCGTCGGGGAGACGAGCACGAGTGCCTCGACCGGTGCCTCGTCGCCGAACCGCCAGGGCTCGTCGCGCAGCGCCGAGGCGGGATCGAAGCCAACCGGGCGCTCGAAGGATCGGGGCGGGCCAGCTTCGATGGCCGACTCGATCCGGTCGGCCCGGAAGGCCCGGATCGCTTCCCGGTCGCAGTCGTTGCCGACGGCGTACCAGTGCCCGTTGCGGAAGAGGATCCCGTAGGGGTCCAGGCAGCGGGTATCGCCCCGGTACTTGAACGTCACGCGGGCCCGGTGTCGGTACGCATCGAACAGCGCCGGCAGGGCGGGCACGTCGGGTAGGGCAGCGATGGAATCCAACGTGGGGGCGGCCCTGCCCTCGAACCCGCCGAGCTTGAGGAGCGCCTCCCGGCCGGCCGCGCCGCCGGCCGACTCCGCTCCACCCTCGAGCCGCACGGCGGTGACCGCCAGGTGGAGGGCGACGCGCTCATCCTCGGTCAGGTCGAGCGCGGGAAGCTCGTAGTCCTCCCGGTTGATGCGGTAACCGGTCTCCTGGTCGAAGGCGTAGAGCGCCTCGAGCGAGATCGGCACGCCGATCTCCCGCAGCGTCGACTTGTCACGTTCGAACTGGCGCCGGTACGACTCCCGCTCGCCGGGATAGCCGGGCACCCGTTCGACGATCTCCTCCAGCGTGAGCGGCCGGCGCGTGTCGAGGAGCACTGCGACGAGGTTGGTGAGGCGCTCCAGACGGTCAGCCATCGCTTCCCGATCGTAGATGTGATCGTCACCGGGCTCCGGGATTTATGGGGAACACCAGTTCGGCGGCCAGAGTACCAGCGGCCGCCGCGCAGGCAAAGAAGACCGGATCGGCGGCGGCGGGGCGGCCCATCGAGGTGACCACCAGCCCGAGCTTCTCGAAGAGCCCCAGGATGTCGGGCGGTTTCACGGCGACGACGTCGTGGCGAACGTCGAGGCCGGAATCGACCAGGGCTGCCCGGAGCCTCTCCTCTTCGGCTCCCCCGACGAGCGGCAACGGGATCGTGACCCGCGACCGACAAGCGAGGCCGAGCGCCGTCGAAGAATGATGGGAGAGGACCTGATGCCGGGGTCGCGGGTCGGCGAACGAGGCGCGCAAGCAGGCGATGGGTCGCCCGCCGAGGGCGCCGGCGGCGTCGAGGACTGCCCCGACCTCGATGGCCGAGAACCCGAGCCTGGTGCCGGTTCCGGCTACGCCCGGACCCATGGCCACGACCACGACGTCCGCCTGTGCGGCGTGCCGGGCGATGGCGAGGGCGGAGTGAACCGACACGGCCTCGTAATCCCCGCCGAACGCCTGCCCGCACGTCACGGTGGCATCGAGGAGGTTGCGCTCGGTCAGCGCCGCCACCAGGTCGGACAGAGCGAGCGGCAGCCCGGCGCCATCGGTCATCACGTAGACGAGCCGGGCTTCGGGGGCCGCATCCTTGAATGCCGCGGCAATGGCCGGTACATGGCTGTGGAGGCCGGCTGCGACGACCGGCATCCCGCCGACATCGTCGACGTCGGCCGGGCCGGTCAGGTGCTCCTCCGCCGAGCCGACATCCGCCTGCAGACTCGTGTACCGGACCTTGAGGATGTGCCCCGGCCCGGGCTCGCGCCACTCTTCCCGAGCGAGGTTCCAGTGGACGACGTGCCAACCTCCGGTGCCCAGCCCGAGCTCCACCGCCGTGGTGTTGACCACCACCCGGTCCCCCACCGCGACCGGCCCGGTCAGCTGCGTGAGGACGTAGGCCCGCTCCGGCCCGTCCCCCAGATCGACCTCGACCCGCTGCAGCCCGCGCCGCTCTTCGAGCAGGCGAACGACGACCCCGGTCCGGAACGACGGCATCCCGAAACCCTACGCCCCAGCCCTTCTGGCGTTCGTTTACCGGAATACATCGGAAATGGAACGCCAGTTCAGGAGGGGCGGCGGCTCGGCCATTCTGGCGTTCTTCACCGTCGTCATCGCGCAGTGAGGAACGCCAGTTCAAGAGGGGCGGCGGCGCTTCCGGTCCCGCTACGCCAGGCGGTCGCGGATGATCGCCCGGCGTTCCTGGAGGTCGCGGTAGGTCAGGCTCTCGGTCGACGTGTCGACACCGAAGCTCGCCTTCACGCCAGAGAGGTCGAGGACCTGGGTGCGGGGGTCGACACCGACATCGGCGGT
>JAICGL010000246.1 GCA_025923175.1 Acidimicrobiia bacterium | reverse complement strand
GCAACCAGGCCACGTGCCGGACACTGGTCGGAGCGCTCAGCCTCTCCCGCAAGCCGCAATTCAGCATCCTCGACTCCGGGCTCGCCATCGCCGGGGCCACCGGCACGCTCGCCAAGCGGTACAGGGGATCCCCCGCCGAGATCCGCCTGGCGGCCAAGACCGGCTGGATCAACGGCTGCGCGGCCATGGTCGGCCGGATTGCCGGCGCACCGTTGCGGCGGTTCGCCCTGGTCTTCAACGGCGAGTTCGGATGGCCGCATGCCCAGGCCGTGCAGGACCGCGTCGTCGCCGCCCTCACCAGCGGACTGCCGCTCTAACTCGCAGCGCCGCTCAGGTGGCGGTGTCGCCCGCCTTCCACTGCTCCCAGGGGATGTTCCAGTCCGACGTGCCCGGGTCGTACAGCTTCGGCTTCTTGGGCGAGTTGACGACCTCCACGATGTCGCCCCTCTGGGCGAAGTCGTAGAACCACTTGGCGTTGGCCGTGCTCACGTTGATGCAACCGTGTGACACGTTGCGCTTGCCCTGGGCCCACTGTGACCACGGAGCAGCGTGGATGAACTCTCCGCTCCAGGTCAGCCGGGTCGCCCAGGCCACCTTGCGGTAGTAGCCGCCGGGCCCGTTGCGGGGAATCCCGACGGTCGACGAGTCCATCGTCACCGACTTCGACTTCTCCAGCACGAGGTGGATGCCGTGGTGGGTGGGCCACTTGTTCGAGCCCATGCTCGCCGGCATCACCTTCACCACCTGGCCGTTCTCGCTGGAAGTCATCTGGTAGGTGGCCACGTCGACGGTGCTGACGCGGGCCGGGCCGATCTTGAAGCTGATGGTCCTTTCGTCTGCGCCCCAGGCGTCGCCGACCTTGAGGTTCCGCAGGTCGCTCCGCACGCCGACCTCCGTGCCCGGCTGCCAGTAGGTGGCCGGCCGCCAGTGCAGCCTCGAGGGGGTGATCCACCGCCAGTCGCCTTCGACCGGCGGGTTGGTTGTCACCGCGAGCCGCTGCTCCACTGCGGGCCGGTCTGCCGGGGCGACGGCTCGGTTGAAGGCCACCACCGCAGGCATCCCGATGCCGACCACCTCGTTGTCGTTGGGAGTGAGGGTCGCCTTCAGCCACGCGCTGGGAGGGCCAGAAGTGACGTTGAGCGTCTGGTCGAAGGGCTGCTGGTCTGGTGCCATCGCCGACACGCGCACGGTGTAGGCCGTATGCGGGACCGGCGGTTCGCTGCTCTGCCAGGCCAGGCCATCGGCTGTCAGGTCGCCGGCCAGCCCCTGACCCTGCGGGTCTTCGACCGTGACACCGGTCAACGAGCCCTCGGCTAACCGGACCACCAGGGGACGGTCGGACGGCGCGTTGCCCGCCTGGTCGAGTTCGACGAATGCGGCGGCGCCACCGTTCTCACCCGGGGCGGCGAGCTCGCCGTCCCCCAAGTTGCCGGTCGGCTCGGCCTCTTGGGCCGCGTTGCGTCCGGTCGTGGCCTCGGAACTGACCACGAAGCGGACGGCGCCGGCAGCTGCCAGCACCGCCACGGCGGCGAAAATGATCTGGTAACGGGTCCTGGACATCTGCACGGTCCTTCCGCCCCCACCTACCCGGGGACCCCACCATCCTTGCCCGCCGCCGCCCCCGCCGCCAGATCGGGGCCCTGTGTAAGCGTTGGCTGCAGGTCAGCCCGGCCACGGCACCTGTGGCCGGGCTGACCTTCGATGTCAGCGGCCAGGGCCCGTCTCGTCGTTCCCGTCACCGGGGCCGAGACGGGTGTCGTCCTCGTCGATCTTTCCCTTGCTCGTCGCGTTGTCGTCGCAGGCGGCACCGCCTATTACGAGCATCGATCCGGCCAGTAGGGCGGCCATGAACTTGCGCATCATCTTGATTCCTCCGTGTGGCGGCGGCTCGGCCGTTACTGGCCGAAGTCCTCGACGGCCTGCTTCCCCCGGTCGACTCCCTGGTCGATCTTGTCGTCGTGCTGGTCGGGGGTCTTCTCCTTGGCCATGTCGCCGGCCTTGTCCATGCCCTGGTCGATCTTGTCGCCATGCTGGCCGGCGGCTTCCTTGGCCTTGTCCTTCATCTCGTCCATCTTCCCCATTACGGACCTCCTCACTTGTGTTCTCGGGGTCTTACCCAGTCCTGGGATTTCCAGATACGAAACACATTTGGCGTGACCGTGACAGATTCGCTAGCTTTTTCAGGACCTGTTCGAGAGGTCGTAGCGTGGCGGTGCAGGCTCAGCCGACCGATGTGTGACAGGAGGCGGCATGCTGGTCGACCCGGATCCCATCGAAACGCGGGAGTGGATCGAGGCACTCGATTCCGTCCTGGACTTCGAAGGGGCCGAACGGGCCCACTTCCTCCTCGACGAGCTGATCGGCCAGGGGCGACGGCGTGGCGCGCCGGTGCCGTACTCCCCCAACACGCCCTACCTCAACACCATCCCGCCGGCCCAGGAGGAGCGCCACCCCGGCGACCGGGCCATCGAGCACCGCATCCGTTCGATCATCCGGTGGAACGAGCTGGCCATCGTGCTGCGGGCGAACAAGGAGTCCTCGGAGCTCGGCGGGCACATCGCCAGTTTCCAGTCGGCGGCCACGCTCTATGACGTCGGACAGATGTGGTTCTGGCATGCCGCGAGCGACACCCACGGCGGGGATCTCGTCTACTTCCAAGGGCACTCGTCGCCGGGCTTCTACGCCCGGGCGTTCCTCGAAGGGCGCCTGACCGAGGACCAGCTGAACCGTTTCCGCCAGGAGGTCGACGGCGGGGGCCTGTCGTCCTATCCGCACCCCTGGCTGATGCCGGACTTCTGGCAGTTCCCCACCGTGTCGATGGGGCTCGGCCCGCTGATGGCCATCTATCAGGCCCGCTTCCTCAAATACCTCGGCTGCCGGGGCATCACAGATACGGCCGCTCGCAAGGTGTGGGCGTTTCTCGGTGACGGCGAGACCGACGAACCCGAGTCGCTCGGCGCCATCTCCCTGGCCGGCCGCGAGCGGATCGACAACCTCATCTTCGTCGTCAACTGCAACCTGCAGCGCCTCGACGGCCCGGTGCGGGGCAACGGGAAGATCATCCAGGAGCTGGAGTCGGTCTTCCGGGGTGCCGGCTGGAACGTCATCAAGGTGATCTGGGGTGTCGGGTGGGACCGGCTCATCGCCAAGGACAACACCGGGCTGCTCCTCCAGCGCATGGAGGAGTGCGTCGACGGCGAGTACCAGGACTTCAAGTCCAAGGACGGCGCCTACGTCCGCAAGCACTTCTTCGGCAAGTACTCCGAACTGCTCGAGCTCGTGGCCGACATGACCGACGACCAGATCTGGGAGCTGAACCGGGGCGGCCACGATCCCAACAAGATCTACGCCGCCTACTCGGCGGCGGTGCGCCACACCGGCCAGCCGACCGTCATCCTGGCCAAGACCGTCAAGGGCTACGGGATGGGCGAGGCCGGCGAGGGCCAGAACATCACCCATCAACAGAAGAAGATGGCCGAGACATCGCTGCGGCGCTTCCGCGACCGCTTCAGCCTGCCGATCGCCGACGAGGACCTGCTGGAGTACCCGCTCATCCGGCTCCCCGAGGGCGGCGAGGAGATCAAGTACCTGCGGGAGCGGCGGGAGGCGCTCGGCGGCTACCTGCCCGTCCGGCGCGAACGGTCCAGCACGTCGTTGCCGGTGCCGGAGCTTGCAGCGTTCCAGGCGCAGCTGACGGGCACCGGCGAGCGCGAGATCTCGACGACGATGGCCTTCGTCCGGATCCTCAACACACTGTTGCGGGACAAGCAGATCGGCTCCCGGGTCGTGCCGATCGTGCCCGACGAATCACGCACCTTCGGCATGGAGGGTATGTTCCGCCAGTTCGGCATCTTCAGCCAGGTCGGCCAGCTCTATCAGCCGGAGGACGCCAACCAGCTGATGTACTACCGGGAGGACCAGCAGGGCCAGATGCTCCAGGAGGGCATCAACGAACCGGGCGCCATGGCCAGCTGGATTGCGGCAGCCACGTCGTACTCCAGCAACGACTGCCCGATGATCCCGTTCTACATCTACTACTCGATGTTCGGCTTCCAGCGGGTGGGTGATCTGGCCTGGGCGGCGGGCGATATCCGCGCCCGGGGCTTCCTCCTTGGTGGCACGGCCGGGCGCACGACGCTCAACGGCGAAGGCCTGCAGCACCAGGACGGCCACAGCCACATCTTTTCGTCGGTCATCCCTAACTGCGTCTCCTACGACCCGACGTTCGGCTACGAGGTGGCCGTCATCATCCAGGACGGGCTGCGCCGCATGTACGTCGAGCAGGAGGACGTCTTCTACTACCTCACGCTGATGAACGAGAACTACGAGCATCCGCCGATGCCCGAAGGCGTCGAGGACGGGATTTGCCGGGGCATGTACCTGTTCTCGGCGGCGGACGGACTGCCCGGCGACGCACCCCGGGTGCAGCTGCTCGGCAGCGGGACGATCCTGCGGGAAGTGATCGCCGCTGCGGAGTTGCTGGCGTCGGACTTCGGTGTGGCGGCCGACGTGTGGAGCGTGCCGAGCTTCACCGAGCTGCGTCGCGACGGTCTCGCCGCCGAGCGGTGGAACATGCTCCACCCGCTCGACGATCCCCGCCGGTCCTACGTGGAGACCTGCCTCGCGGAGCGGCCTGGGCCGGTGGTGGCGTCCACCGACTACATCCGGGCGTTCGCCGACCAGATCCGGCCGTTCGTCCCTCGCCGGTACCAGGTCCTCGGCACCGACGGGTTCGGCCGTTCCGACTATCGCCGCAAGCTGCGTGCGCACTTCGAGGTCGACCGTCACTACGTGGTCCTGGCCGCCCTCCACGCGCTCGCCGCCGACGGCACCGTCCCGGCCAAGGTCGTGGCGGAGGCCATCGAGCGCTACGACATCGATCCCGACAAGCCCGACCCGGTGCTGGTGTAGGCGGAAAGGGGAGGGTGATGGTCACCACTGAACAGGGCACCACCGAGGTCACGGTCCCCGATATCGGCGACTACACCGACGTGCCCGTCATCGAGGTGCTCGTAGCGGCGGGCGCCGCCGTCAACGCCGACGACCCGTTGATCACGCTGGAGTCTGACAAGGCGACGATGGACATCCCCGCACCGATGTCGGGGACGGTGACCACCGTGCTGGTCAACGTCGGCGACCGGGTCAGCGAAGGGACGCCGATCGCCGTCATCGAGCCGGGCGACGGAACGCTGCGCCAACCGCCGAGCCTGGTGATGCAACAGGAACCGACGCCGACGCCGATCGAGCCGGAACCCCTGCCGGCCGCGGCGGCGGTGGGGGCGGCCACCCCGTCCACACCGGCTGCGAGCGAGGCCGCGGTTGACGGCGAGGCCATCGAGGGAGCCCACGCCGGGCCCGGCGTCCGCCGCCTCGCACGGGAACTCGGCGTCGACCTCGCCGGCGTCACCGGTACAGGGCCGAAGGGTCGCATCACGAAGGATGATCTCCTCGCGTTCGTAAAAGGCCCGGCTGCCGCACCGACGGCGCCCGCCGGGGTTGCGACGGGAACGGGAATCCCGTCGATCCCGGCCGTGGACTTCGCCAAGTTCGGGCCGGTGGAGACCCAGCCGTTGTCGCGCATCGCCCGGATCTCCGGGCCGCGGTTGCACGCCTCGTGGCTCAACGTGCCGCATGTGACACACGCCGACGAGGCCGACATCACCGAACTGGACGCCTTCCGGCGCGAGCTCGACACGGCGGCCAAGGCCGAGGGCTACCGGGTGACGCTGCTCTCGTTCCTGCTCAAGGCGTCCGTCTCGGCGCTCCAGCAGTTCCCGACGTTCAACAGCTCGCTGTCGCCGGACGGCGAAAACCTCGTGCTGAAGCGCTACTACCACCTCGGTGTGGCGGTCGACACGCCCGGCGGGTTGGTGGTTCCCGTCCTGCGCGACGTCGACCGCAAAGGTGTCACCGAGCTGTCGAAGGAACTCGGTGCGGTGTCGGCCAGGGCCCGGGACGGGAAGCTCAGCCCGGCCGACATGTCGGGTGGCACATTCACCATCTCCAGCCTCGGCGGGATCGGCGGCACGCACTTCACCCCGATCGTGAACGCGCCCGAGGTGGCCATCATGGGCGTCGTCCGGTCGAAGACAACACCGGTGTGGGACGGCGAGGCGTTCCGGCCCCGGCTGATGCTGCCGCTGTCAGTGTCGTACGACCACCGGGTTATCGACGGGGCGCTGGCCGCTCGCTTCCTGCGTCGCGTCTGCCACGTGCTCGAAGACGTGCGGCGGCTGGTGCTCTAACCATGGATACGGATCTCGTCGTCCTCGGCGCGGGGCCGGGTGGTTACTCAGCGGCCTTCCGGGCGGCCGATCTCGGCCTGTCCGTCATGCTGGTCGAGCGGTGGCCGTCGCTCGGCGGTGTGTGCCTCAACGTGGGCTGCATCCCTTCGAAGGCGCT